>JBAYHX010000463.1:0-2546 GCA_041665965.1 Candidatus Latescibacterota bacterium | reverse complement strand
GGAACACACTGTGGAGCAACAACTTCCCTTGCCCCCTTTGGGGGAAAGGGATTGAGGGTTAGGGGGCTGAAGTAATAAAACTTATCATTTTTTCGTTTCCAAAACGACTTTTGCAATTAGCTCTGATGAAAAAGATCATGTACGTATCGAGATTAGGCAGTATGTTGAGGTAAAATTTAAACAAAAATTTATTTATTCATAGCGCTATTTAATTCATCCCCCAATCCCGCTCTCTTTTTGCACCCATCCTTTTGCGAGCAAAAGCGGAGAAGCCGCGCAAAAGAGGGGAAGATCCCTCTTTGCCTCATAACAAACATCTTGAGAAAGGCCATCGGGGGTTTCCCCTCTTAAACTTGTTAGAGAGGGGGTTCAGGAGGTGAGTGGGAAAGGTTTTTATATGGATTGAACCTTGATGGAAGGGTGGGGGAGAATAAAAAAAGCCTCCATTTCAAAGGAGGCTTTGTATAACATATCTTATCGATGCTATTTTTTCTTGGGTGCTGCCTTCTTCGAAGCTGCGGGTTTCGCCTTTGTAAGCTCTGCAACACTGAACGATGCATCACCATAAATCTGTTTCCACTGCCCGTTTTCCTTTGTTTTAACGACACACACCCGCGGAGTCATTTTAACCTGTTTCCCGGTTGCTATATCTGTAAAATCATTTTCGACATAGTAGGTGATTACTGCAGAATTTCCGTCGGGGGTTACCTTAATCATCATGTCATGAATTTTAAAATCTATCTTGTCCATGGCATCGAAATTATCCTGGTACCACTTTTTAACCGCGTCAAATCCGACAAGACGGTCACGGGTAGCGGGGGGAATCAACATTATATTTGCATCATGCGACCATACTTCACTGATACCGTTGATATCCTTGGCATTCCAGTACTTGGCATACTGCATCTGAGCTGTAGTAAGCTCTTCCGTGATCTTGGCAACGGCAGCCGAATCGATGGGGGCGCTTACCGTGGCACTTCCGGCCTGATTCTCCATCCCGGGGGCCGGGGCTTTCTGCTGACATGCACTGGTCAGAACGAACGCCAGTCCTAGGGCAAGTACAACCAATAGCTTTTTCATGCGGGTCCTCTCTTTCGGTAAAGGTTTGAAGAATTGTGTATTTAAGTCTCGTTGACAGCAAGCATAGGGTAAAAAAATATGTCTGTCATCAATTCATGTCAAGTTATTTTCTGTAGAAATACATTGAAATGGACGGAGGTTTCACTTATTTTCATAAATTGTGTTCAGTGTCTGAAAAAGGATATATTTTCTATAACCCTCTTACAGCGAGGTGTCACATGAGAGTCAACAAAAGCGGTATGCTGTTCTTTCTTTTTCTCACTGTGGCGATGATTTTTGCAGCCGCAGGCATCGCACAAAATTCTTCTTCAAACAAATTGGCAGGAATCGCAGCAAAAGTCGGCGCGACCGAGACCCAGAACCGTCCTGTTTTCGGAAGGACAGATCCCGCCAAATTCAATGAAGCCCCGAAAGCTCACGGAGGAGCTGGGATGTTGAAATACATGGAGCTTCTCGGCGGTGATACTTTCAAAAGCAATATCCTGTTTGCGCATCGGGGAGTAATACCTTCACATTCAGGAATAGGGGAACACATCCACCGGAATATGGAAGAAATGTTTTTCATTTTCGACGGCCGCGCGCAGTTTACGGTGAACGGTCATACAGCCGAGCTTCCCGGAAGGTCGATGGTGCTCTGCAGCGCCGGCTCCTCACACGGCATCTATAACGATACGGATAAAGATATCCAGTGGATGAATGTCGGAGTGGGCATGGTGAAAGGCAAGTATGACAACATCGATTACGGAGACGATCTTTCGAATGCGGTTGTTGAATCTCCGGCGCCGTTTCTCTGGGGGAATCTCGACCGTATCCTTCTCAATCCTGTAGCCAAAGCACACGACGGCGCAGGAACTCTTCTTTTCCGAAGAATCTGGTCAAAGTCCACGTTCAAAACCCCTTGGTATTTTGTGGATCACTGCCTTCTCCCACCGGGAACTTCGATAGGATACCACCAGCATAACAGCATCGAGGAAATCTACTACATTGTTGAAGGGAGCGGCCTTTCCACAGTCAATGGATATACATTTGCAGTCAAGGCAGGTGATGCCATTCCCTGCACGGTCACGGATTCCCACGGCATCTATAACGATTCGCAGGCAAATCTGGAGGTAATGGTGGTTTGCGCCCAGTATCCCCAGGCGACTGACACCGACCATAACTGGGGCGACGATCTCTCCAAACGGAAGATTACAAAAGACACTCCTATCATGAAATAGACAAGGAATACTGCAATGGGATTGGTAAATACTGTCGATATGCTCAACCATGCGGAAAAGCACTCCTATGCTGTGGGTGCTTTCAACGTGGTCAGTCTGGAATTTTTAAACGGCATTCTCGAAGCCGCAGAGAAGATGCACTCCCCGGTGATCATCAACATCGCCGAGGTCCATTTTCCCTATGTCAACATCGAACAAATCACACCGGCGATACAATACATGGCAAACAATGTCTGCGTGCCGGTGGTG
>JBAYHX010000462.1:0-2547 GCA_041665965.1 Candidatus Latescibacterota bacterium | reverse complement strand
GGTCGTGGGGTTATCCGTATTGGAATAATCCGTACTACTATTACTATTACTGGTATGACTATCCCGGCTACTACAATTATTATCGACCATACTACCAATACAACTATCGCGGCGGCTACGATAATCACGGTTACGATGGAAACCGTGGCGATAGCGGGGGGAATCGCAGCAGGGGCGGTGGAGAGTCGAGAGGCGGCACACAGCGAAGGTAATCATCTTGCCGGTGCATAAGTATTAATTAAATCAAGAAATAGCGCTTATGGTAAATTGACAGCAGGAGACACTTATGAAAAAAATACGGAATTCAATGATAATATTTCTCGCCCTGGCAGCGTTACTTCCGGCAGGACCTGCGGTTCGCGCTTTCGCCCAGGAGGTTGTCACCGACAACAACATCGGGGTTGGGGCAAGAGCAATGGGAATGGGCGGCGCGCAGATTGGCGCATCGGAGGATGTATCCGCTGTTATTTACAATCCGGCGGCGCTGACAAGGATAAAACTAATGCAATTCCAGCTCGGTCTGGATTTTCTGAATAAGAAGGTCGATACCTCTCTTCGGAGTTCCAAAGGCGTCGGCGACGATGGTGCGACTACTGATTTTTCCGGTCTTGGCACAATTGGTCTGGCCTATCCTATTCCAACCGAACGTGGAAGCCTGGTTTTCGGAATCGCCTATAATCGAGTCAAAGATTTCAACGGAAGATTCAAAACTCAGGGATACAGCGATATACTCAGAGGGAATTTCACCGGAGAATCGATAGAGGAAGGCGGACTGGGAATTTATTCTCTGGCCGGCGCGGTGGAAGTATCCCCGAATGTTTCGGTCGGCGCTTCGATCGATATCTGGTCCGGGAGCTATAAACGGGACAACCGTCAGCTTCTGAACGACCCAAACGAGACCTATTCGCAGATTGACATCACTGGCGCGGAAGATGATATTCAGGCGGTCAGTCTGAAACCGGCCTTTCTTTATTACGTTGACAAGTTCCGTCTGGGCGGTTTCATCCGTCTCCCCATGACATTTCATATTGACGAAGATAATTACAATGAATATTACAGCCGCAACGATGGGGGATATTTCCAGCTGAATGAAATTATCGACCCGTCCTCGTCTTTTACTGATGACGCGTACACTCAGCATTTTCGATACAAAATCGAAGCGCCGATGCAGTTTGGGATGGGAGTTGCTCTGGGAAAACAGGGGAAAACGGTGCTTGCATTTGATGTAAGCTACGAGGACTGGACACAGGCAAAAATTGAATATCCTTATGATTTTGCTCCGGATCCTGCCTATTTCCTTGATAAATACCGGAAAACCACTACCTGGAGCATCGGAATAGAGCAGCCTCTGCCCCGTATTCAGGGAGCTGTTGTCCGCGCCGGGTATATCAGCAATCCTCTCGTTTTCAAAGGACCGCGGAGTTCGGATGCGGGAGCGCCCCTCATTGCGGTTGACAATGAACGTGATTATGTGACATTCGGGTTTGGGGCTCAGCATGATCCCAGCTTCGGATTGGATGTTGGGTACGTGCATGGATTCTGGACCCAGGATGAAGGTCCACGCACCGATAAGGAAAGTCATGACAGAGTCTTCATAACAGTCAATTACCGCTCTCCTCTCAGATAAACTCGTTTGCGACGGCAGCATAAACTGAAAATGTTTGATTGAAAAAGCCGTCAGGAAAAAAAACACAGGGAATCCTTCCGGTATTTCCTTATATTCATTGCATTGGAATCCAGCCTTCGCTTGTTTGAAAGATTTTTGAGAACGGGCGAAGGCTTCTGTTGAATAAAAGGCACTGTATAACACATGAGAGAAAATGAATGAGAGCTGTTCTATCCATCATGTTACTTATCACTTTGGGAGGTTGTTCGCTGCTTTATGAAAAGGGAAGTGAAACGCCAACCAGTGAAATCAAGATTTTATCAACCGGCGAAAAGACGGAATATAATTTTATCCTCAATGTCTATACGGTATGGTATAAAAACGGGAAGATGATGTTCCGCGCAACCGGCTGGAACGGTTCGAATGGATTTCCCATGCGGTGGGCGCCAACGAAAAATAATGCACTGGTAGTAAATACGTTCACCATAGACAAGAGAATCCTTGTTACAGATCGAGGGTATATCTTCGATTACGGATTAAAGGATGGGAAGAAGATACAGTGGGGAGCCTGGGACAAATATGAAGGTTGGTTTGAAGATGGCAAGGAAAAGTATGTATATTCCTATAGAACCCGAAAAGTAATCGAGTGGGACAACACCGGAAAAATTATTAAAGAAGTGAATCAGTCTGAATGACAAGATACGGAACCACAGTTATTCGCTTTGACATTAATTCGCTGTTTTATCATATTCTTAGATTCCGATGACCCATCCTTATTGCTGGATTCGGGTTGCGGAGCATGACACATGAATACCGGGATGTTGATAAAACCGGGATATCATTCACCGCCGTTTTCTCAATCGAGAAACACACCCTTGTCAAGTATAAAAGAATTTGACGCTGGCCTTATTGCGCTCGGAGCAGCATTGAACGTTTCCATC
>JBAYHX010000461.1:0-2548 GCA_041665965.1 Candidatus Latescibacterota bacterium | reverse complement strand
ATAAAGGGATACCGGTATTCGATCCAATGGTTTACCTGTCAGAGCGGCAATGAGTCTCTCCGGGGTGTTCATTTCAGGTTGAACACGCATATATGTCCTTTCCATCCTCGTTTATCTGATACTTTTTATGTATTTGTCAACAGCCTGACGGATTTGTTTAATGTGTTCCGGGGTTGTGCCGCAGCATCCCCCGACAATGCCAGCCCCTGCACCAAGGAGGTCAGATATTCGGGAAGCCATCTGAGAAGGGCTCTGACGGTAGACAGTCTGGCCATTTACAAGCTCGGGGAGACCGGCGTTCGGTTTCATCCATAACGGGAGACAACTCCGTTCTCTCATTATCGCAGTCACTTCGATGATGTTCTCAATTCCCGATCCACAGTTGGCTCCGACAACATCCGCACGAGATTCTTCCAGTATATCGATTGCCTGTTCGGGTTTTATTCCCATCATGGTAGCATATCCCTTCGCTCCCTTATCGAAAGTCATGGAACATACCGCCGGCAAATTGGAATTCTCTTTAACTGCTTTAAGCGCACAGAGTGTTTCACCAAGGTCGGTCATAGTCTCGATAACCACACCGTCAACCCCTGCGGCTTTAAAAGCTTTTACCTGACGGCTGAACGATTTGATCAGATCAACTTCTTTCATCGTGCCAAGGGGTTCGAGAAATTCGCCGGTCGAGCCGATAGAAGCGAACACAAGGAGTTTTCCCTGAGCCGCTTCCACAGAAATACGAGCCCCTTTCTCGTTCAGTTCTTCGGTACGGTTCTCCAGTCCATATTTCGAAAGCTTCTGGGGACTGCCTCCGAAAGTGTTTGTAATGATAATATCCGAGCCTGCCTCGACATAAGAACGAGCTATGGCTCTAATCACCTCTGGCTTTTCAGCGTTCAAAAGCTCAGGGCATTCTCCCGGCTGGAGACCATGTTTAGCCATTTCTGTTCCCCATGCGCCGTCGCTGACCAGAATTTTTTTTTCTGACAGCATATCCTGAAATTTCACAGTACTATCTCCTTATGATAAAAAAAATAATAGAAATAGAGAGAAAGATAAAGACGGAAAGAGGTATGCATTCTATAATTTCAGATATTCATCCTTCAGATTCCAGATTTTTCATGTCTTAATTATATACTACGTTACCGCCCACAATAGTGCATGCAGTCTGATAGGTTCGGTCAAGAACAACGATATCGGCGTCATATCCGGGTGCAATCCACCCTTTCCTATTCTCCAGACCAAGAAAAGCTGCCCCTCCAGTTTCTTTTCCGACCATACTTGACAGTTGCGGGAGAAGCTTTCTGAATCCCTCAATTTCGATGAAAGGTGTAAGAAGAAGACCGGTAGTACCATGTGCGCATGAACCTGAGCCAGTCCCTTGATACTGTCCCATGTGCCATCCATAACAGAAAATCCGACCCCGTCCTGATTGTGAATATCGATGAAACCGGGGCAGATAAAAGAATCGGAGCAGTCGACCACTCGGTTGCTTTTTTTTATATTCAGCTCACGGGAAAGATAAATCCCGGCGATTTTCCCCTCCTGAATCACCACAGATCCATCATGAATGATTTCTTCCCCACAGACAACAACTCCATTTTCAAGAATTAACCTCGCGGTCATAACAGAATCTCAGGAAAAATGTGAATTTTTATTAAACCTTCCAAAAAGAAGCAAATAATGTTATTACTCTGACGTTTCTTTTTTCGGGCTTTGCTTCCGATTAATGCGCGTCTCCTTCATCCCTCGGAGAGAACAGAGAGATGTATTCGTCCATGAGATCATTTGTAAAACTGTCAATTCCGGAAGCTGTTCCGGGATGGCCGATCATGGATTTCAGGATGTCAAAAGGCATGGTAATAATATCAGCTCCAGCTTCCGCCACCTCACGGACCTGGATGGAGTTACGGATACTTGCAGCGATGATCTCACATTCAATTTCATACTGGTCAAAGATATCCGCTGTTTTGGCAACCAGGTCGATGCCGCTTACCAGACCCTGATCGGTAAGGGTCGTTCCCGATTCACTCATCCCTGCTGCGGGGAAATAATCCGTTTTATTAAAATGTATACCTGCCTTTTCACGGATGCGGTCATCGACACGCCCCACAAAGGGGCTGACATATTCAGCTCCGGCTTTTGCGGCAAGGAGAGCCTGTTCAGGTGTAAAAATAAGGGTGGCGTTCACCGGGATTTTTTCCTCGGAGAGAGACTGGATGGCCACAAGACCGTCAAAAAGCTGGCCTTCCCCGGCAGAATTAACTGTACATGCCGGAATTTTAATTACTACATTACCCGCAACCTGATTGAATTTTTCGTAAAGAGCTATTCCCTGCTCCGTCATATCATCGGCGGTCAGGCCCGGAACTTCCAGGGAAACAGGACACATTCGGCCTACAGCAGCCAGAATCTTTTTAATATAGCTCTCGATATCCACCGTTGAATCATATTCACGGAGAGCAAGAATAGCCTTTTTAATCAAAGACGGATTCGTCGTTACACCATCAATGATATTCCACGACACAGCTTCCTTTATTTCATCAAGGTT
>JBAYHX010000460.1:0-2566 GCA_041665965.1 Candidatus Latescibacterota bacterium | reverse complement strand
TGTGGTTGTCAGCCCCTTTAATTTTGATAAGCCCGTAATAATAACAATACCGTATAATCAAATTGAGTTATTGGCGCAGGGAATTGAACCAACAGATTTAAGGATGTTCTACGCTTTGGATGATGGTACCCTGATTGCTGAAGGTATCAACAATATCAATGTTGACAGTTCAAAAAGCGTTATTTCGGCCAGACTCAGTCATCTCTCAAGTATAGCTTTGGCTTCGAAATATACAGGGCCGACCTTGTTGGGAGATTTCGATTATACCATGACGGTTGATTTTTACGATTTTATTCAACTGATTACCTACTGGAATAGTAATAATCTCAAAGGTGATCTTGTTGGAAGACAAAATAATGAGAATCCTCGTGAATTACCACCATGGTACAGTAATTCTTATCCATCACCCCGCGATGGAGTTATTGATTTTGAGGATATCGCAGTTTTCACTCAGATGTATAACTGGTCACATACCCAGGGATCGGGAATTCAGAAACAACCTCCTCTTCTGGCGAAGCAGTCTCCTTTATTACCTGTCAATTCCGGTTTAACCTGGAATAAGAATGAATATGACATTGGTGATACATTATTAATTGCCGTGAATCCCGGCGAAATAGAAGACTTTGTCGGAGCGGAAATTGTTATTTCATATGATCCAACAAAATTCAAAGTCAACACGGTAACCTCTGGTTTAAACATTTCTGATTCAAATGTTTTAAATCCGATATACTTTAAAACGAGCGGAGGGAATCTTACTGCTTTCACAGTTGTTCTTGGCGCTCTGGGAAAAGGATTTTCGCTATCACAAGAGAGTCTTTTTAATATTGAATTTGAAGTTATCGGCGGCGGAGAGTTTGCATTCGATCTTATTTCGCTGGATATAAGAAATTATATAAATAAGTCATTCTCTTTTAATGAAGGGATAAGGGAACTTAAGGGACGAACATCGGACTCTGAGAATGTACAACCTCTTACATTCAATTTATCACAAAATTTTCCGAATCCATTCAATTCATTCACGATGATAAGTTATTCTGTCAAAGAAAAGGGGCATACTTCCGTTATCATTTTCAATTCACTTGGCCAGCCTGTAAAAACACTGGTTGATAGAGATCATATTCCTGGCAGGTATACAGCACCCTGGAATGGTACGAATAATAAGGGCTTGGAAGTCGCATCAGGTATATATTTTGTCATATTGTCCCAGGGTGATAGACATGCCACAAACAGGATGGCTTTGATAAAGTAAAACATTTATTAAGGATAGAACGATGAAAACTCAAATAATTACTAACCATATGAAGTTTTTTATGTGTATTGGACTATTGATTTTATTTGGTATATCAGGTTGCGGGCCTTCACCTCTTGAAGAGAAACACAGCGAATTTAATTTCAGAATCTTCCCATCAAACCTTGAAATAGAAAAAGGAAAAGAAACATATGTTTCTGTATGGGTTGATGAAGCAGATAAATTAATAGCAACTCGTTTTACAATTTCATTTGATCCATCTTATGTTGAAGTTGCAACCATTTATACAAGCGGTGCCGAGTTTATGTTTTCAGATGCGGGAGCAGATATTATTGAAATTGAAAACTGCGTTGATAATACCCGGGGTACCTTAACAGTTGGGATCAGTGCTCATCAGGAAGCCTTTACAGGTGTCTCAGGGAATGGTAAGCTTGCTGAATTTGTCATAAAAGGTATAAAGGTGGGTCAAACCAATTTGCAATTCGTAGATAATAAGCCGGATGATATTGTTTCGGCAGTATATTCAACAAAATCAAAAACAGGATGGGAAGAAAAACAGATAGCGACGTTTAATAGTGTTGTTATAATTAAGGAGCCAAAGACATAATATTGTGATTGGTCAGCATCGAACAACTTTAAGATATAGGTCAAAAATTTTTACGGACAAATGCTGTTCCTGATAGAATGATCAAAAGGTAATTATTTGCAGATATGCGGTTACATGATAGTTATTGAAAGTCAAAGGCTTAAGATTTTACATAAACCACGACTGGCAAGGAGAATTTCATAAAATAGTTTGTTTAAAGTGATCTTAATCTTGAAAACTAACAGGGGAATAAATCTGGTTTATTAAGACTGAGAAAACTCACTTTATTGCTCTGGAGTCGATGAGCGGCGGGTATATAGAAAACATATCACATCCCATCATGCCTTAGGAACACACACGGCGACATCAGGGACGAGATCTTTCCACCAGGGAAGACAGGCTTGTTCCGAGAACGGTTAAAAGGTAAAGTAAAATATGAGAGAAAGGTAAACCTCCTCCACTTATTTTTTAATCGAGAGGGGAAAAAACATTTTTAAAATAATCAAAATATTTCATAGTGCGCGGGACAAAATATAATACCTACCTCCGTTGCTCAAAATACCAGCTTGTCCCTGTGATCTGCCCCCCGAGAACTGGTCCAGATATTATGTTATTGCTCCGGTGATTAAACAGCTGAAATATATTAAAAACTATTATTTTTGACAAATAAAGCATATAAGGTACTGATAATAAATAATATAACTTGATTATTATCTCATTTTTCAGTATAT
>JBAYHX010000459.1:0-2567 GCA_041665965.1 Candidatus Latescibacterota bacterium | reverse complement strand
AGTCTACTTGAATAACAAAGAGAGTGTAACGGCCAATTCTTCTAATCATGTGGGCAGGTGGAACCACCCTCGCATTCTTTATGACGTTATGTTGGTTCATTGAAGGATTTGTCCAGAAAAATCCTGACCTTGTATTGGCGATGGGTCTCTTCGGGTTTGGAATGTTCTGGGCGTGTTATTATAGCATTAGTGCGCCAATTAAATATCTATGTTAAATAATAGGAGTAGTGTCAGTGGTTATCAGATTATATTTTCCTAACAGATGGACCAAAGAATTTAGTGTGCAGGGAGTTCCTGTTTTAAAGGAAACTGAAAAGTACTATATGCCAGGCCAGCGCCACACCGGTGACCACCATGTTGAGCTAGCATAAGAGGCAATGTCGGATAATACCTGTTGTTTAGCTATTATATTTTATGCACTATAGATGCTCATTTTGTCTGCAAGGAGTCACCATGCCCCATCCAGATTTCGACAAATCCGACATTAACCGGCTTCTCAGTTCACTCCGGCACCGTGAACCGGACCGTCTTCCCCATCTCGAGTTGTGGGTGACCTCGAAACCGGTATATGAATATGTGCTTGGACGGAGGCTGGAATATGATGTCGAAGATGCGCGGGTTGGAGGAATTTCGGTAGCGCCCGAGGATCATGTTGAATTTGCCGGACGGCTGGGTATGGATGCTGTGCTCTGCAATTTTTCATGGCGGCCTAATAATATTTTCAAAAAAGCCTCCGACGGCACCGAACACTATGTCGACGGTTCGGTGAAAACCCGCTCCCATCTGAATAATCTCGAACCGCCTGTTTCGCTCAGTGACCAGTTAAGGTATCTGGACCGTTACCTTCTGGCGGCGGAAAATACCGGCGTAGGGGTGGTTGCCAATTTTACCTCGTTTTTCGACAGCGCCATGCTCGCGGCAGGGGTCAATGACTCCTTCCTCCTCTTCCATGATGACCGTCCTTTTCTCGAAGAACTTATGGACAGGATTCTCGAGCACCAGGTGAAAGTGATGAAAGAGGTGTGCTCACGGTTCGGGCAGGATATCGCTTTTTTCATGGTTAACGACGATATCGGGTACAATGACGGCCTGATGATACATCCTGATATGTTTATGGAGATTTTTCCTCACCGCATGAAACGACTGACCGCTCCCGCCAGGGACATTGGCAAGCTTCTTCTCATGCATACTGACGGCAAGATGGATAAAATCCTTCCTATCCTCCATGATGTAGGATTCAATGCCGTGCATCCCATCGAGCCGGAATCGAACGACATATTCCAGGTAAAAAAACAGTGGGCCGGGAAAATGGCGCTGATAGGGAACATACCGACTGTGCTCCTTGCATACGGTCAAAAAGAGGAGATAGAGGAAACGGTTCGGAAATATTGCATCAACCTTGCTCCGGGAGGCGGATATGTACTCGGATCCTCAACGAGCATTATGGAAGGCATACCACCGGAGAATTTTGTGGCAATGACCGAGGCGGTGCATAAATACGGACGATATGGTTCGCTGGGCGTTGGGGAGGGAAAAAAATGAAAAAACCAATGGATCGCCGCTCTTTCTTTCGAAATACTTCTGCAGGAATATTAGGTGTGGGAATGGTCTCGAACCTCTCGCTTTTTCCGGGAACGGCCATCGGAGCGCCTCAAAAGTCGAAAGTAATTTCTGTCTGTAATGAACGGGCGATCTCCAGCCGTAATGTGTGCGATGAAAAAGAAACTGCGCTCATGCTGGAAAATGCGCTAATGGCGCTTACCGGAAAAAAGAAACCAAAGCAGATTTGGACAGCACTCGGTGTCCTGCCAAACGATGTCGTGGCGGTAAAACTGAACTGCAACGGCGCAGCCTATCCGCTCTATACGCACCCGGAACTGGTAAAAGCCCTCTGCGCCAGCCTTTCTTCCGTTATCCCGCCCAATAACATCATCCTTTATGAACGGTATGGCTCCGAACTCGAAAAGGCCGGTTTCAAAGTGAATAAGAGTGATTCTGGAATACGTGTCATAGGTATTGACGGCGGCATGGGTTTCAATCCTGACCAGGGTTTGACCCGCATAGTTACCGATACCTGTACCAAACTGATAAATCTGTGTTCTCTCAAAGTGCATGATGAAACTGAGTTTATCACTACTCTTTTCCTGAAAAACCACATCGGCTCCCTGATACCGGACAACATGCGCAAGTGCCACGGCAATATCGATATTCTCGCAGAAATCAATGCCCGTCCAGGTATAAAAAACAAGACAGTGCTCAACCTCTGCGACGGACTCAGAGCGACATTCAAGCCGGGAACCCCCTGGTTCTGGTGCGGGATACTGGCAAGCCGTGACACGGTAGCGGCAGAATATACAGCCCTTCAGATAATCAACAAAAAGAGAAACGAGGAGGGAGCAGCGGAACTTCCGATTCCCTCATACATGCGGAAGGCCGAAACAGAATTTGCACTGGGGACCTGTAATCCGGAAAGAATCGATCTTAAAAACGTATCGCTCTGAGAGCGATCCCCAAAAAAATGCCGCTCGTACAGACCGGGAAATAGTATATTGGAGATGTGGCAAGGT
>JBAYHX010000458.1:0-2579 GCA_041665965.1 Candidatus Latescibacterota bacterium | reverse complement strand
TACGGTCTTCAAAATAAATTGGGAATCGATTGTGATAACCGTATTACGGTTGTTAATCCATACCAAATGCTCGGCGAAATCAACGAAACCCTTCGGCGAAGGATGTTTATCGATGTGATCGGCCTTTCCGGAACAAAAAACATTTTTGGATACATGAATTCAGGCTGGAAAGAATGGACAATGTTCGACGGCACTCCTGTTCTGGTTCCGGAACATTTCAATACCATCCCTGACAAGTCAGGTGATATTCTCATGTATCCACAGGGTGACAGATCTGTTCCTCCAAGCGCCAGAATGCCGAAAGGCGGATATTATTTCGACGCCATTATCCGCCAGAAACCGATCGATGAAGATCATCTCGATCCTGCCGACAACCTGGAAGAGTTCGGATTACTGACCGAAGAAGATATCGCAGTACTCAGTAGAAAAGCTGAATATATCAGGTCAAATACCGACTATGCAGTAATCTACGGCATGAACGAAACATCTTTCGGTGATGTGGCATTTATTCCCGGTCCCGGTTTGACAAATCCAAAGGGAATCCGTGATATAGAGGAGTGGTATATATCTCTGCTGATACGGCGAGACTATGTATACGAGGTTTTCGACCGTCTTTGTGAATATGCCATCGCCAATCTTGAGAGAGTTCATCAGGCAGCCGGGAATTGCATCGATATTTTCGATGTTACAGAAACAGATTTCGGCACACAGCGCGGGCCATTCGTGTCCCCCGACCTTTACCGTGACCTTTTCCAGCCATTTCATAAACGGATCTGCGACTGGATTCACACCCATACCAACTGGAAAACCTTTATGCATTCCTGCGGCGGGGTACGGCCCCTTATTCCGGATTTTATTGAGGCTGGTTTCGATATTTTGAATCCGGTACAATGTTCGGCGGAGGGTATGGATGCGCAAAACCTTAAAAATGACTTCGGAGAGAAGATCGTTTTCTGGGGAGGCGGAATAGATACACAGCAAACCCTTCCCTTTGGCTCTCCCGAAGAAGTGTATTCGCAGGTTCGTGAAAGAATCGATATATTTAACCGCGGCGGCGGATATGTATTTAATCCCATACACAATATTCAGGCCGGCACACCGGCACAAAACATCATGTCAATGCTTGAAGCGCTCGAGGATTCGTTTCCTATTTGATAAAAATCAACGTCTGAAATGGAAAAGGATATTCTCGAAAAATGAATTACGAACTTTTGGCCGGTGTCGGGAGAATGGATATCACTCCCCCCGGGAATTGCTTTCTGGAAGGATTTGCCGGAAGAGACCATACCGCCGAAGGAATCCATGATCCTCTTGAAGTGACCGCGCTCGCTCTTTCCACACTACAGAAAGACGCAGTGGTTATATCTGTGGACATTTTAGATATCCCCGATGCGATAATCGACATTCTCTGGGAAAAAATCTATACCCGTTTTAACCTTGAACCACGGCAGATTCTCCTTAATTCATCCCATACTCATGCGGGACCGATGACCTGGCCACGCATCGACCCGGATCAATATCCTGAAAGGAACAGGTGTTTTCCCGATCCCGAATACATAGAAAAACTGGTTGGAAATACTGTGATAGCGGTTGAGAAAGCCTTTGAAAGCCGTAGACCTGCTTCTGCTTCCTGTGGAATTGGGGATACACATATCGGAATTTGCAGAAGAGCTAAGGATATATCTACTTACCGCGGCCCCGCTTCAGGATACCTTGGAATCTATGCCAATTACCCGAATCCCTTCAACGAAATCGACCGTACCTGCCCTGTGATACAGTTCACCGATCCATTCGGAGCGCCAATCGCTCTCATATTTGGCGCATCCTGCCATCCGACCACCATGAGTCATGATAATTACCTTGTTTCTGCGGAATACCCCGGAGCAGCCCGAAGAATCATTGAACGCCATCTCGAAGCGCCCGCTTTATTTCTTCAGGGCATAAGCGGAGATGTAAAACCTCGCCAGGTGGCGTTGGAAGACAGTTTCAGGAGCGGAACATACGAAGATGTGGAAGCAGTCGGAGCAGAACTGGCGAAAGATGTTTTCCGAATTTTGGACAGTGGTCTGAAACCACTCGACATACGTCTTCGTTTCGCGCTCGAACGATTCCCTGTTCCCCTTGATCCAGGCTGGGATGAAAAAATGTATCATAAATATCTCGACATCAAACAGCCAATTCACCGGAAAATCTGGGCGGAATGGTGGCTTGATAAAATCAATCGCGGGGAAACGGTACCGCGCGAAATTCCGATGACCTTATCGATTTTTGAATTATCAAAGGAACTGAGATTTGCCTGTCTTGCCGGTGAAGTGCTCACCGGAATGGGTCTGAAAGTGAAAAAACATTTCCCGCAAGGGATTACGCTGCCGCTCGGATATTCGAACGGCCGGACAGGTTATATCCCTGATGCTGGTGTTCTGAGGGAAGGTGGTTATGAGGCGGTCGAGTCGATATTTTTCACACCTTTTATGCCGGCGCCCTGGCGCAAGGATATTGATTATACCATCCTTGGGGCGTTAGATACTCTCATAGAGAACATGTAAAAAGTATTCAGATTTGAATACCAATTGAAATAT
>JBAYHX010000457.1:0-2582 GCA_041665965.1 Candidatus Latescibacterota bacterium | reverse complement strand
CCCATACCCGCACCGATGAGACCCTGAAGGATGGGAACCTCGGTCAGTGTGGCAAAGTACATGAAAGCTCCGGCAAAAGCAGCGGCGAAATTTGCCTGGAGCGAATTACCTCCTACAAAGTCAGCAATCCACCGCGAGGGAATTATTCCTTCTTCTCCCGGGCGGCCAAGCAAAAAACCGGCTAAAAGGACGCCGATCAAGAGCAGCGGAAGAATCATCCTAGTATACTCCCAGGTTGCATCGAGCCATTCTCTCGCCTCGCCGTGAGCAGTCCCCGCAAGAATTGTCAAACCGGCAAATCCCACAGCAAATGGAACCAGAGGTTTTTGCGGAAAAATGAGTGAAAACATAGCGACCGATAGAGCGATTATGGCAACTTTCCACCATTTCATCCCGAACCAGAGCACCAGTATGACAGCCAGCATGGCAGCGAAAAGTGAGGTAAGTATCCATTTTGCCGAGAACAAAGTAAACCAGAGTCCAGAATTCTCGAGAGGCCTGCCCCAGTTCGCAAACACGAGAACCAAAATCATGGAAGCAAAATACAGAGCGGTTTTCCAGATCGGCCTGGTTTCTTCCGGCTCCGGGAGAGCAATCTCATTCTTTGCCTTTTCAGCCTCTTCCGCGCGAAATATGAAATGCATAAGAAGGCCGATTACGATACTGAAAACAATCGCTCCCAGCGCACGGGCGATGCCCAGTTCGATCCCGAGTATCCGGGCTGTAAGGATAATCGCAAGGACATTGATCGCGGGACCGGAATATAAAAACGCAGTCGCAGGCCCGAGCCCTGCCCCACGGCTGTATATCCCTGCAAACAGGGGAAGAACCGTGCAGGAACACACTGCAAGAACGGTCCCCGAAACGGAAGCAACGCCATAGGCAAGCATCCGGTTTGCTTTCGAACCCAGATATTTCATCACTGCGGCCTGGCTTATAAAGATACTGATCGCTCCTGCAATGAAAAATGCCGGCACGAGGCACAGGAGGACATGCTCTCTGGCATACCATTTTGCCAAAGCGAGCGACTCGGTGATGGAATGGTCAAATCGTACATTCCCGACAGGCAGATAAAAGATGCCGACGAACGCTGCCAGAATTACAACGAGCGATTTCCATTCCGATTTCAGATTCATAAAACACCTTGAATTATGCGAGTTATGCAAATCTTTACAATCATTTATCTCATCGATAAAAAGTGGTATCACTCACCCGTACGTGTTTTCATAACAAGTTCGCAGCAGTCGAAGAAATTCATCACGCAGGGAGTTTTGAGATGATAATAAACCTGTAAACCCCGTTTTTCATCCTGAACGATGCCGAGGTTTTTGAGAATCGAAAGATGTTTGGAGACCGTTGAAATGTCTGCGCCGATCAGAGCGGTAAGCTCGCAAACACATTTCTCTCCCCGGGAAAGCTCATCAACAATGAACAACCGTGTAGGGTGCGCCATCGCTTTGAGTATTCTTGCTCGGGCGGTATACCTTGCAAGAGTTTTAGTATCCATAAAGGCCCTTTCATTTTGCTATTTGGCAATATAGCCAACTATTTGAAATGTGTCAATATTATTTTTTAGAAATTTATCATTACGCATAACTCACCCCATGTCCACTCGCTTAAAAAGAGAGGGGAAAACCCTGATTTACATTATAAATAATGGATTATGAAAGATTATGTGATTTGCTCTCGCCCGTTTTCAGTTGAGGGTGCCGGGCGAGAGTGTATTCCTTTACCGAGACAATCAAATTAAAATATCTGGGGCGGAGAAACAGAGTATTCTTTTCCGATTTCACATATCTGGTCATAGGTATTTTTCAAAAGAGGAACACCTGTTTTCATGGTTTCTTCTTCCGCCTCGAACTCTTTCTGACCGGCGAAACAGACCCGTTCCTCACCTTCCGCCGGAGGAGTCTCCCGCAGACTTTTCAGCATACGGTCCATCGAGTGACGGAAAACCTGAGGGGCCTGGAACATATCGATCGATATGGCTCCGAAGAAATGGCTGACCCGCGCAGACGAAGCTTCGGTATCCATGATCTCGTCACCGAAAGGAGCGCCCGAAAGAAGCGCGCAGAGGATATCGATCATGACTGCAAGCCCGTATCCCTTGTGGCCGCCGAATTTTTCTCCCGCTCCGCCAAGCGGCAGAGTTCCGCCGCCGAGACGATGAAGAGTGTTGTAGAGGAACTCTTTCGCATCCCGCGCCGGACGGCCGGTTTTATCAACCGCCCACCCCACAGGAAGTTTTTTCCCGAGCCGGTTGTATACCTCGATTTTCCCTCTCGTAACAACAGCGGTGGACATATCAAGGACGAACGCCTTCTCTTTAAGAGCGGGGGCGGCAAAGGCAAGAGGATTCGTCCCGAATTTTACCTGACATCCAAAAGTCGGCGCTCCCATTGCCGCAGTGTTGGTCATCGCTATGCCGATCATATCCTTCTCGATGGCCATCATTGCATAGTAAGCGGCTATTCCGAAATGATTCGAGTTACGGACACTCCCGAAGGCCGAACCGCGGTCGGCGGCTTTCTTTATGATCTTCTCCATCATGACATGGCTTGCGTAAGCTCCCATTGCTCCGT
>JBAYHX010000456.1:0-2610 GCA_041665965.1 Candidatus Latescibacterota bacterium | reverse complement strand
TTGATTTTAATATCCTGCAATAACTCAAATTAATACAGGTGTTTTCGGCCATAAGCGATGGTTTTTCAACGAATTCATGACTTCGTCGCCGTGATTTCTATCGACCCGTTTTTCAGACGCAGCCATCAACACATTATCACACACCAGACACTTGGATTTCCATGTCGAATTGAAAAAAACAGGCGCGCCAGGGGTTGGTCAAACTTTTGAAATATATGAGACACGCTTCCGACCTGGCAGAAAGAGACATTAAAAAATGGAAGTAAGCAGCAAGACCGTTCCCGGAACCTTTTCCCTTATGTGGGAAAGACTCTGCGGAAGAGATCCGGGATATAAGTATGCCTGTGATGAACCGCCCCTTCGATCGGAACTTTTCAGCGCTGAGCAAATGAAACAGCATGGTACTATCCTTGCAGGTGTGCATCAGTTGAAACCTGGACGCTCTCGGGACCGCCTTCTGGCGCGGCTGGCCGAGAATGAAAGACTCCTGCTTGAAGTCCACAATATACTGACACAGGCAGTCAAGACGGACCGCCGGGTTACACCCGCCGGGGAATGGCTGCTCGATAACTTCTATGTGATCGAAGAACAGATTCGAATGGCTAAGCGGCATTTACCGAAGGATTACAGCCGGGAACTGCCTTGCTTGTCGAACGGCCCATCGGCCGGGCTTCCGCGGGTGTATGACATAGCTTTGGAGACTATCTCGCATGGCGATGGCCGTGTGGACCCGGAAAACCTCAGCAGTTTCGTAACCGCCTATCAGTCGGTGACTACCTTGAAATTAGGCGAACTTTGGGCCATTCCCATCATGCTGCGCCTGGCGCTGATAGAGAATCTTCGCCGGGTTGCCACCCGGATCGCCGCCGACAGGATAGATCGAAACCGTGCCGGCTTTTGGGCGGATCAGATGACCGAGATCGCCGCCCGTGATCCGAAGAGTCTGATTCTGGTAATCTCCGACATGGCGCGGTCGAATCCGCCAATGGTGAGCTCGTTCGTTGCGGAACTCACGCGCCGCCTGCAGGGTCAGGGTCCCGCTCTGGCGCTGCCGCTCACCTGGATTGAACAGCGGCTGTCCGAGGCCGGTCTGACTATTGAACAGTTGGTGCGCACGGAGAACCAGCAACAGGCTGCAAACCAGGTTTCGATGAGCAACAGCATCGGAAGTCTCCGTTTCCTGGGCGCGATGAACTGGCGCGAGTTCGTCGAGACGATGAGCATTGTCGAGCAGATTCTGGGTGAGGATCCTGCCGGCGTCTACGACAAGATGGATTTTGCTACCCGTGACCGCTACCGCCATGTCGTGGAGAAGGCTGCAAAGAGCAGCCCCAACTCCGAAAGCGAGGTGGCGCGCAAAGCGATCAAACTGGCTCAAGAGGGAGCAGAGCGGAAAAGCGGCGATGACCGCGCGGCACATGTCGGGTTTTACCTGATCGAAGAGGGATTGGCGCAGCTCGAACGAATTTCGGAGGTGCGATTATCGTTTGCTGAAGTTCTTCGCGAAGTCAGCCGCCGGTTTCCTTTGCTTTTGTATGGCGGCGTCATCCTGTTGCTGACGGCGATTTTCGCCGGGTGCTTAACGGAAAAGGCTTATGATGACGGATTTCGAGGTTGGGCATTGGGTCTGGCCGGACTCCTTTCGCTTCTCTGCACCAGTCATCTGTCGGTAGCCCTGGTGAACTGGCTGGCCACATTGCTGGCAAAGCCGCGCTTGCTCCCGCGCATGGATTTTTCCCGGGGGATCCCACGAGGATTACGCACCCTGGTTGTTGTCCCGACGATGCTCACCGGCAGCCAAAACATCAAGGACCTGATCGAGGCGCTGGAAGTCCGTTTCCTTGCAAATCGGGATGACCATCTCCACTTCGGTCTGCTTACAGATTTTACCGATGCTCCGGAAGAAACTCTGCCGGAGGATGAACTGCTGTTACGGATAGCCCGGCATAGAATCGAAGAGCTGAACGAAAAATATCGTAGCCCGGAAGGCGATACCTTCTTCCTGTTCCATCGCCCGCGTCGGTGGAACCAGCAGGATCAGATTTGGATGGGTTACGAACGCAAGCGTGGCAAACTTGCGGATTTGAATGGGCTTTTACGCGGCGGTTCACGTGATCGCTTCGAACTCGTCGTCGGTGAAACTTCGGTCTTATCGGAAGTGAAGTACGTGATCACTCTGGATACCGATACGCAACTGGTACGTGATTCGGCGAGACAGTTTGTGGGGGCTATTGCGCACCCTCTCAATCGTGCGCGCTATGACGAAGACAAACAGCGTGTTGTTGCGGGATACGGTATTCTGCAGCCGCTGGTAGCGGTAAGTCTGTCCGGTACAAACCGGTCGAAGTACTCGCGCATGTGCACCAGTGAGGCCGGTATCGATCCGTATACGCGCGCAGTTTCAGATGTTTACCAGGATATGTTCGGTGAAGGCTCGTTCATCGGCAAGGGCATCTATGAGGTTGATGCATTCGAACGGGCGTTAGGCGGCCGTTTCCCCGAGAATAGGATACTCAGCCATGATCTTCTGGAAGGGTGTTATGCCCGGGCCGGTCTATTGAGCGACGTGCAATTATACGAGGAATATCCATCTCGCTACAGCGCGGATGT
>JBAYHX010000455.1:0-2626 GCA_041665965.1 Candidatus Latescibacterota bacterium | reverse complement strand
CGCAACCCCTTCGATGGAATCCTGGCATAACGCCTGCTCCGGCAAATACAGGCTCTCCCTGCTGCCGGAACGGGTGGAATCGAAACCGCTTCCTCAGATTATCACTGTGGATATGAGGGAGGAACAGAAAGCCGGGAATCAATCCTCGCTTTCCATAACTCTCCGCGATGAACTCGACAACCGTCTGGAGCGCGGGGAAAAGAGCATCATTCTCATCAACCGAAGGGGATTTGCCACAGGAATCCAGTGCCGCGCCTGCGGAAATACCCTCTGCTGCCCGGACTGCGCCGCTGCCCTTGTCTACCATGCCTCACGGAAGCTTGCGGTATGCCACCTCTGCGGTTACGAGCGCATAGTCCTTCAGCATTGCCCGGAATGCGGCTCGGACAATATCCAGTATGTCGGCAGCGGAACACAGCGGGTGGAAGAAGAACTAAAAAAAGTTGCCGGCGAGGAAGGAGTCATCCGTATGGACTCGGATTCCACACGCGCCCACGACGCCCATTTCCGTCTTCTCGAGGAATTCCGGACAGGGTGTGCGCCGGTGCTTTTGGGAACACAGATGGTCGGCAAAGGTCTCGATATCCACGAGGTAACCCTGGTCGGCGTTGTTTCCGCGGATTCTTCGCTCTATCTGCCGGACTTCCGCGCCGCCGAGCGCACGTTCCAGCTTATCACTCAGGTCGCCGGACGAGCCGGAAGAGGCAAGATACCCGGAACAGTGGTCGTGCAGACATTCACTCCCGATAACTATGCTGTCCGGACAGCCTGCAGCCAGGATTTCGATTCGTTTGCCGCGACCGAGCTCGAGGCGCGTCAGGAAATCGGATTCCCTCCCTTTTCACGGCTGATCCTCCTGGAACTCTCTTCCGATACGGAACACTCTCTTCGCGAAGCAGCAGAAGATATGGCCGGGTACCTTACCACCCGTCTCGGCGGGGAAGCCGAAGTGATGGGGCCTGTGGAAGCTCCCATTGCACGTATCCGCGGCAGGTACCGTATGCATATCCTCCTCAAATCGTCAAAGGTATATTCCCTTCGCGCAGTCATTCGTGATATCATGGAAAACCACAAAGGCTCCGAAACGATCACCGTGGATGTGGACCCTTTGGATATGATGTGATGGGAATCACCGGAATAACCGCAAAGGAGCGGAGGTTGTCCGGATTAGTGCAGACAGGCGGTTATGCTCCTTGATTTCTACTCAAGAAAAATAGCTGCATAAATCCGGGGTGTTGTGCAGAATACTACCCTGTACTCAGAGGATTTACTTTTCCGAGAGCAGTTTTTTCAGCGTGGAATTTATTGATTCCGCCCAGACCTGATAGCCTTTTTCATTGGGATGCACGCCGTCCCCGTACATGTAATCTTTTTTTGGAAGGCCGTGTTTATCGGCGATTTTCGAGCCGAAATTCATGAATGTGATATAATCCTTCTTGTCGAGGTGGGATATCATACGGTTGATTTCCCGTATCGGACGGACAAATTTTTCCGGGCTGCGGGGAAGGATTCCGAGAAGCAGTATCCTGCAGTTCGGCGCTTTCGCGCGGATCGTTTCGCAGATCGCCTCGATGCCTTCCGCAATTTCGGATGGGGTGTTTTCACGGGCGTTCTCTGTGCCGGTGAGATTATTTGTCCCGATTAAAAGCACCGCGACTTTCGGCTGAATTCCTTCAAACTCTCCATTTTCGAGACGCCAGAGAACATTCTGCGTACGGTCCCATCCGAATCCCATGTTGACAACATTCAGCCCGCCGTAATATTTGTCCCACACAGCGCCGCCGTGAACGACATTCGAGTGCGGCAAACCTCCGAACATGTGGGTTATGGAATCGCCGATGAAAACAAGATCAACCGGCTGTTTTTTTATCTGTTCCTTTACCTGTTGGTGACGCTGATACCAGTCATAGAAATCGTTTTCTATTTTCGGTGTCGGAACGATCGCGGAATTTACCGGTTTTACCGAGGTTTTGACCGGGGCCTGAACATTTTTGTCTTCCGCCTGAACGGTTAATGCGAAGACGACGGTAAGGATCAAAATACCGGCTTTGCTGATTATTTTCATGTCGATTCCTCTCAATGCATATCTTATCGCCAGCCCTAACTATGGGAAAACGATCTTTCCTTTCTTTGCGGACTTTGCGAGAGATAATCTTTTCTCTCTTTACCCCTCTGCGTCTCTGCGAGACACGTTCTTTTCTTCTCCTGCCAGTTCCATTCCCCGCCGGAACGCTTTCAGATTCAGTTCTTCCGTTCCTTTGGGAACATTCGCTCTGATAGCTTCGGTTATCGCTTCCTCGCTCACAATCCCGGTCAGCGCGGTTAAAAATCCGAGCATGACCATATTGGCGACAATTCCTTTCCCCAGCTCGTTCATCGCGATGCCGGTCGCCGGACAGCCATAGATACGGAACGGTGTTCCCTCGGGCGGGGTAAACAGCGAGCTGTCAAAGATGAGGAGCGCATCCGGTTTCAACTCGTTCTGATACTTTTTCATGGCCTCAAGGGTAAACACGACCATAATGTCCGGGGCGGTCACCTGCGGGTAGGTGATTTTTTCCTCGCTCACGATCACATCCGAGCGCGCCGCGCCCCCTCGTGCAGCAGCGCCGTAGGTCTGGGTCTG
>JBAYHX010000454.1:0-2626 GCA_041665965.1 Candidatus Latescibacterota bacterium | reverse complement strand
CCTCATCATGATCCACGGTCATGCCGGCGACGGAAACATCCACTCCAATATTCTCATGCGCGATCATGACACGGAGGAGAATTTCGACCGTAAGCTTCCCGAAGTACAGGTGGAGCTGTACCGTTCGGTGATTGCGCTCGGAGGCACCATATCGGGCGAGCATGGTATCGGCCACAAGCGGAAAAAATTCATGCATCTTATTATGAGTGATGCGGAGATCGACTTCATGCGGAACATAAAACGCGCGGTCGATCCAAACTGCGTTCTCAATCCCGGGAAAATTTTCGATATAGACTGAGGTTTATGCAAAAATATCAATAAAAAAGGGGTTTTACGTCTCTGATGACGTATACCCCTTATTTTATTGGTGCCGGGAACGGGAATCGAACCCGTACAAGCCGAGGGCTCCCAAGATTTTAAGTCTTGTGCGTCTACCAGTTCCGCCATCCCGGCAAAAAAACTCACTCCATAAAATATGTTTTTCTTGGTGACAAGTCAAACAAAAGACACGCTTGCCGCTCTATTTCAAACGAAAAAACAAACTTAATCATAATTTCCAGGAATAAATGCGAGACACGAATGTGTCTCGCTTCCGAAATCGCTTCCAAACAATTAAGATACTCTTAAAAAAAGAGTATTTTTCAAGGTAAGATTCGTATACGACTGTTCCATAGGAAAATAGTCAGAGTGTATTCTCTTGAGTTGTCGATTTTGAAAAATACGGTATATTTACAGTACTATTCACAATCATTTACATCCTGTTTTTACCTGAGGAGGGAAAAACTCTATGAAAATAGGATTGATCGGCCTTGGTCGAATGGGAATGAGCATTACGGAGCGTCTTCTTTCCGGGAAACATGAGGTTGTAGTATTTGATATTTTGCGTCCCAATGTATTTCAGATGGAATCCGGCGGAGCAACAGGCGCAGAATCGATAGAAGATCTTGTGGGAAAGCTTGTTCCGCCAAGGATCATCTGGCTTATGCTGCCGTGCGGAGATCCGGTCGAAACGACAATAGAATCACTTTCCGATATGCTATCACCGGAAGATATCATTATCGATGGCGGTAATACCTGTTATAAAGATGATCTGCACCGTGCAGAGGATATGAAAAAGAAAGGTATCCGTTATATCGATGCGGGAGTATCCGGAGGTATCTGGGGCGTACGGGATGGATTCTGTATTATGCTCGGCGGCGACAGTGAGGATATAAATCATATTGCTCCCATCCTGAAAACGCTTGCTGTGAAAGACGGATACGCTTATTGCGGGCCTACCGGGGCCGGACATTTTGTAAAAATGATTCACAACGGCATCGAATATGCGCTTATGGAAGCGTATGGTGAAGGATTTGAATTATTGAAAGCCTCGCCGTATCACGAATATTACAAGCTCGATGAGATCGCCCGTCTTTGGAACAGCGGCAGTGTGATACGATCCTGGCTTTTATCCCTGGTCGAGTCTGCTTTACTGAATGATCCGGATTTGGATTCCATCAAGGGGTTTGTCAACGATACAGGTATGGGGCGATGGACAGTGGAGGAGGCAGTGAGACTGGGAGTATCCGCGCCGATAATCGCCGCCTCATTATTCAAACGTTTTCAGTCCGGGCAGGAGGATGTTTTCTCCAATAAAGTGATAGCAGGGCTCCGGAAAGAATTCGGCGGACATCAGGTGAAGTATAAAAAGTGAAATTTCCGAGAACAAAAGAGATCAGCGAAAAGAGCCTCTCTCCCGTGTGTGAGAGGAAAGGGGGATGTTGTTTTGCATTTTATATTTCCTGATAGCGGACACCTGTTTGCGGCTGCTGCGGATACCGTAATCCAAGCGGCGGAGAGGTCAATACGTAACAGAGGAATATTCACCTTTGTACTATCAGGCGGGAAAACATCCCGAAGGCTCTATGAGCTTCTCTCATCACCCCCGCTTGTCTCTCAAATGCCCTGGAATCGGACCCATTTTTTCTGGGGGGATGAGAGATGTGTACTTCCCGACGATCATGAAAGCAACTACCATATGGCAATGGAAACACTTCTTTCCCATGCGCTTGTTCCGTTGGAAAACATTCATCGAATTCATGCCGAAAAGAAGCCTTCCGAATCAGCCCGGAATTATGAACACTTTTTACGTAATTTTTTCCTGGTTCAGAAAAAAAATAAACCGTATTATTTCCCATCTTTCGATTGTATTTTGCTTGGCATGGGTGTCGAAGGACATACCGCCTCATTGTTTCCCGGCAGTTCCGCCCTTTGTGAAAACGAACGCTGGGTCGTTCCTGTTCGCGCGCCTGAAGGGATATTCCCCTCATACAGGATTACGTTGACCCTTCCGGTCATTAATCAGGCGGAGTTGGTTCTCTTTCTTGTCACCGGCGAAGAGAAAAAAGAGACTGCCGGAAGGGTTCTTTTTGATTCTGGCGCACGAGATACTCTCCCCGCTGCAATGGTACGGCCTGCCGGAGAATTGAAATGGTATCTGGACTTTAAAATATGAAATATGAAATCACTGGTGTCCAATTAGAAGTTGAATAAATTCAATTGGTTAGGATCATCACAAATCAGAACTGGATAATCGTTATCTGTAAGTAATTGTAAAATAGGCATTTTTTCAAAAAGCGTTACACTT
>JBAYHX010000453.1:0-2636 GCA_041665965.1 Candidatus Latescibacterota bacterium | reverse complement strand
TTTGATATTGGCATGGAAGAATAATTCAATCGGGCAATAACAGTGCACGCACAAAGAAGATAGAAAAGAAGCAACAATGACTGATTTTACCTGGGATTTTCCCTATCCATCCAAAAGGATGCCGGTTTTTGCAAAAAACGTAGTGGCCGCTTCCCAGCCCCTGGCAGCGCAGGCAGGGCTGAAAATGCTCCAATTGGGAGGAAATGCTGTGGATGCGGCGATTGCCACCGCCATAGCGCTGACTGTTGTGGAACCCAATAATAACGGCATGGGGAGCGATGCATTCGCAATTGTCTGGGATGGGAAAAAGCTTCAGGGACTCAATGCTTCCGGAAAATCGCCTAAAGCGCTGAATCAGAAAGCATTTTCCGGTATGAAAGCTATGCCATCCCAGGGATGGGGGCCGACTACTGTTCCCGGGGCTGTATCTGCCTGGGCAGCGCTCCATGAAAAATATGGAAAACTTCCATTCTGCAAGCTTTTTATGCCTGCAATGGAATACGCCGAAAACGGGTATCTGCTGTCTCCGGTCATCGGCAGGAGCTGGGCTTCGCTCAAAGAAACCTACAAAGATTTTCCCGACTGGAGAGACACCTTCCTTTTCAATGGCAATGCCCCGAAAATTGGCGAAAAAGTGGTGTTCAAATACCATGCCCGGACTCTGAAACGGATTATGGAAACGAAGGGGGAAGCGTTTTACCACGGTGAAATTGCAGAACGCATTGTAGCGCATTCGAAAAAAACCGGAGGCTGGTTCAGCCTTGAGGATTTTGCCGAACACGCACCGTTTTGGGTGGATCCGATTTCAGTGGAATATCACGGATACACCTTGAACGAGATGCCGCCGAACGGGCAGGGAATCGCGGCGCTTATTATGCTCGGTATTTTGAAGAATATGGATTTGCAGAAATATCCGGTGGATTCGGCGGACAGCCTGCACTGCCAGATCGAGGCTATGAAACTCGCGTTTGCCGATGCCAGAAACTATGTTGCCGATCCATCTTACATGGTTGTGAAATCATCGGACATTCTCGATTCCTCGTATCTTGCCGAGAGGGCAAAACTCATAGACATGAAACAGGCGAAAAATCCCTCATGGGGAACTCCTCCCCGCGGGGGTACCGTCTATCTGACCGCTGCCGATTCCGAAGGTATGATGGTTTCCTATATCCAATCCAATTTCTGGAGTTTTGGTTCTGGGATAGTAATTCCTGAAACGGGAATCGCTCTTCAGAACCGTGGAATGGGATTCACACTCGATGAAGGGCATCCGAATCAGGTGGGCGGCGGAAAACGTCCATACCATACCATCATACCTGCTTTTGTGACTCAAAACAGCAAACCGGTCATGAGTTTCGGCGTGATGGGCGGGGCAATGCAGCCGCAGGGTCATGCTCAGATGGTGACACGGATTTTCGATTACAGACAGAATCCCCAAGCTGCTGCCGATGCTCCCCGCTGGCAGGTTATAAAAGATAGTGAAGTTGCGCTGGAACCGGGTTTTAAACCTGAAGTGGTAAATGAACTGATCAGCCGGGGACACAAGATTGTTACTATCGACGAGTCAAATTTTGGCGGCGCCCAGCTTATATACAAAATTGACGATGGTTATTGCGCCGGTTCAGAACCCCGTAAAGATGGTCATGCTGTCGGATTTTGAGAGATATACTTTTTAGGGTTTGCAGAGTTGTAAAATGAGTTTGGAAAGGCAGAGTGTTTCGGGAAATAAGCTTGACTTGGAATGGTTAATTTGGTAAATATCATTCCTCTATCTGTATCTTCTTTCTGGAGTGGAAAATGGAAGAAATTCCCGATTTCAAGTCGCTGATAAACAGGCTTAACCATATAGGCATAGCTCTTTCCTTAGAGCATAATCTCAACAAACTCCTTGATATGATCGTGAGCGAAATCAGGGACTTTTCCCGTTCTGAAGGAGGAAGTTTATATATAAAAAAAGGAGACGAGCTTTCGTTCGAAGTAGCACAGAACGAAATCCTTTCCAACCGTTTGGGATGTGTTCCCTTTAAAACTATCCGAATACCTATAAATCATAACAGTGTTTCCGGTTATGTCGCATCCACCGGTGTTTTAATTAATATTCCCGATCTTGAACTGGTCGGAAATGACCTTCCGTTTAGTTTGCAGACCACCCGTGATTTTGATCGAAAAAACGGCCTGAAAACCGTTTCAATGCTTGCGGTTCCCATGAAGAATCACAAGGATGAGATTATCGGTGTGATTCAGTTAATGAATTCACGCGATGAGGAAGGGCATGTGATACCTTATGGCTTGTGGATGCAGGAACTTGTGTCTTCTCTGGCATCACAGGCAGCGGTTGCAATAAGTAATTCGGAACTCATTCAGAATATCAAAAATCTGTTCGAGGGGTTGGTAACCTATTCCGCTCAGGCGATCGATGCCCGAAGCCCGCACACCGCCGGACATTCCAAAAGGGTCGCCCAACTGGTGATGCACCAGGCGGAAAGTATTAACAAATGCAAGGAAGGTCATTTTGCGAATGTTACCTTTTCCGAAGAGGAATTAAATGAACTTCGTATGGCATCATGGCTTCATGATATCGGGAAAATAGGGGTTCGCGAATATGTACTTGACAAGGTTAACAAGCTCTCTGATGA
>JBAYHX010000452.1:0-2654 GCA_041665965.1 Candidatus Latescibacterota bacterium | reverse complement strand
TCGTCCATATCCTGGGGAAGGTCTCTCTTCGAGGCATCGACCTTGTCTTTAACTTTCTGGAGAGCGAAATCCAGATCGACCTTGGGATCGAATTCGACAGCGATCATCGAAAAGCTTTCCGAAGAACTAGAAGTTATCTCTTTCACGTCGCTCAGTGTTTTCAACTGTGTTTCGATAGGGCGTGTGATAAGATTTTCCACATCTTCCGGCGCCACTCCCGGATAGACCGAAGTAACGATCATGAAAGGAATCTTCACATCCGGAGTCGCTTCACGGGGTATGCTGAAATAGCTCACCAGTCCGGCCACAACAAAAAACACGGTCATGACCAGTATGGTAGTCGATTTCTTGACAGAGAATCCGGTTATACTCATTGTGCGGAATCCTCCTTCGGCCCGCTGCCCGCTGTCGCGGAAGCCTGATACTCCCCGGTTACCTTCACTTTCTCACCGCTTGACAGGTCCTTCTGACCCTTGGTGATCACCTTGTCTCCGGGCTGAATACCGGAAGCAACCATGATCCTGTCTCCGGAACTGCCGCCGAGAGTGATTGCCCGTTCTTCCACTGTCGTATCGGTTTTTACGACAAACAGGCGCCGTCCGTACTGGGTTTCGATAAGCGCATCCATAGGGACTAGAATGGCATCGGTATGGGTGCGCTGCTGGATACGGGCATTTCCCATAACTCCCGCACGGAGCAGACCGTTGGGGTTATTGACCACAATTTCCGTCATAAAGGTGCGGACAGACATGTTTGCCTCGGGAGCAATGTAGTTTATGCGCCCTTTGAACTCATGTCCCGGATAGGCATCGAAGAGAATGGTAACGGTATTCCCCACCCGGAAATCTTCGATGAATCGTTCCGGAATACCGGCCTGCACTTTCACTTGATCGATTTCGATAAGGCGGAACGATGGGGTTCCCGCGCCGAGAATGTTTCCGACTTCCACGTTTCGTTCGGTTATTATCCCGGCAAAGGGAGCTTTCAGCGTGGCGTCATCCAGCTGCTTTTTCGCAATATCGTAAGTGGATTGCGCCTGCGCCAGAGTCAGTTTGGAGACATCCATGACAGCATCGGTAATACTGCCGGAATCAAAAAGTTTCTGGCTGCGGGAGAACTCGCTCTTCTGATAATCCAAATTTGCCGTTGCGGTCTTCAGACCGGCCTTGAGCATATCGGTATCGGTTTCCAGGAGCACTTTCCCCTGCGGGACAAAATCACCCTTGTCAGCGTGAATCTTTATCACCTTTCCGCCCTGTACCAGCCCGAGACTCGCCTCACGGAAGGGAGCCACCACAACCGGAAGCATTATATACTCGTAGAATGTCTCTGCTTTTACCGTAAAAACTTCCACATTTGTGATTTTGTCCACCCGTATATTCGCATCCGATTTTTGGTCTTTACACCCGGATACAATCAGGAGGAAAGCCAACAAAGCCATGATAATATTTTTCAGCATGATTCATCCTTTCTTAAGAATCCGAGTCGAGAAGACCGAGGCTTTTTTTAAGTGTTATCACTGCAACCGTGCCATTATAGAGTGCGCTGGCCATGTTGGTTCTGGCCAGTTCGAGAGCAAGCTGGGCATCGAGAACTTCCAGCTGAGTCGCTTTCCCGTTCGAATAGAGAGACTCTGAAAGCTCGACCGCTCTCTGAGCTTCCTGAATATTCATTTTCTGGCTTTCGATCTGTTTTAAGGCCATTCTCAGGTTTAAAATTCCTTCGGATACTTCAATTACAACAGAATCTCGTGTTTTTTGATAATCTGTCTTGGATTTAAGATAATCGATTTTTGCCTCACGATATTTCGCGTAATTCTTGAAGCCGTTGAAAATGGGAAACGACAGGTTTACTGTTGCATACCAGTAAGGACTCCAGTCACTGGCATTGTATTTGAATACATCGAAGTTCCCCACAAATGCAAAGGTAGTTCCTGCAGAGAGCGTGGGAAGAAAATCGGCTTTTACCACCTGCACGTTTTTTTCTTGAAGATCGGTAGAAAATTTACCCATTTTGATCTCCGGCCTTTTCTCCAAAGCGGTATGGACCTCCGCCAGAGAAAGAATGGTTGTGTCCGGCTCTGAAAATGCCCCGTCAACGGAGATCGGCGCAATTGGATCAACACCCATAGCCTGCTTGAGTTTCAAAAGAGAAACAGTAACATTATTTTCCGCATCAAGAAGTTTCGGTTTCATATTCGAAACATTGACTCGTGCACGGAGAAGGTCGTATTCTGTTGCAGCTCCCGCCGCTTTGAGATGTTCAACATTTTCAAGGTGTTTTTTGGCCTGCTCAAGCGATTCAAAAGCGATCTTTTGGAGTTCACGTGCCAGAAGAGCCCCGTTGAAAGCCTGCGAGACACCCAGGATGACATTCTGTTTTACCGCACGGGCAGTTTCTCCGGAGAGCTTTTTATATATCTGCGCCGCCTTAAGAGCTGTCCCTACCTTCCCTCCGACATAGAGAGGCTGTGTCAGATTTACCCCCAGGTCAGCCGAATTATCTGTACCGACTTTCAGCCGGCTCTGTGTCATTTTTCCTGTGCTGTCGGGCATACTGATAACAAACACCTGCGGTTTAAGATTACGGTTATAGTTCCAGCTCCCGTTAATCTGCGGATAAGCTGCCGATTTGGCTTCGGTGATCATATAATT
>JBAYHX010000451.1:0-2655 GCA_041665965.1 Candidatus Latescibacterota bacterium | reverse complement strand
TGATAAAATTTATTGCTCACCCGGAAGTAATACCTGTGACACGTGTATCGATACTGTTATTTCAATTCATTTTTTCTGGAATCAACTAATTTCCATCAGAAACATTGTTCAAACAGGCAAAACAAATCATGCTGTTTTTTATCCTTTAATATTAATGATTCCCAGAACGGATACAGGCAGGTATTCTCCTACAATCTCTGACCAGTTTGACCGGTTTTATTCTACTCTTCAATCTGTCTATCTTCTGATCTGAAAGTCCTCAATCACTCAATGTTTTTTTATAGAAACTGTGTTTATATGAGGACTTCCTTTTTATTTATTATCGCCAAGGTAAGGAAAATAAAATGTCAGAAGATTTTTTTGGATTTTTTGAAGACAAAAAATATGGACATTATAAACATGACCGTTCACATTCAGATCACAATTATTATGATGACTGCTCCTATGAGGATGACACTCGACACGACCGCCATAGGAATAGCGGGCACGGTGATTTCAACACGAACATTCTGAAATCATACGGGAAAAAGATTCTCCAAAACAAGTTACTCATGGCGGGTATATTAATGTTTGCCATGGTATGTCTTATTGGGTTTATAGTTCTGGTTATCCTGTTTTTTCCCGTTATCTCGCGGATCCTCGATTTTGTTTTTAACAATGGCTTGAAAGTTATACAAGAGATAATTCCACAAATTCTCAACCAATTCCTGCAGGGATCGGGAAAATGATACTATTGAACCGATGGAAAGGAATGCTTTCGTGATAAAACAGTTTGATCTAAAAGATTTTTCCGGCCTTTCGGAAAGAGAGGCTGCGGATCGGATGAATAAAGAAGGATATAATGAACTTCCTTCTTCCGAAATACGCAGCACCTTTTTAATAGCTTTTGAAGTTATCAGAGAGCCTATGTTTCTTCTCCTTGTTGCCTGCGGGATAATCTATCTCACTCTGGGTGATGTCCAGGAAGCGCTGCTGCTTTTGTTTTTTGTCTTTGTTATCATGGGCATCACTCTTTATCAGGAGCGGAAGACCGAACGTGCCCTTGATGCGCTCCGTGATCTGTCAAGCCCCCGGGCGCTGGTTATTCGTGAGGGGAAAGAGAAACGCATCGCCGGGCGAGAAGTGGTAAGAGGAGATATCCTTGTCCTTCATGAGGGCGACAGGGTTCCTGCTGATGCAGTGGTGCTCTCCGGAATGAATCTTCTTGCTGATGAGTCTCTTCTCACCGGCGAGTCTGTGCCTGTCCGAAAAGCGCCTTCAGAAAATCAGGAAAAGATAAGCAGTCCCGGTGGAGATGATCTGCCGTTCGTGTACTCCGGGACAATGATTGTGCAGGGTCAGGCCATAGCACAAGTTCTTGCGACGGGCATTCACACCGAATTAGGAAAAATCGGCAAAGCCCTGAAATCAGTGGGAACAGAAGAAACCTCTCTTCAGAAAGAAACCGGGCGGCTGGTACGGTTTTTTGCTGTTGCTGGTCTCATGCTCTGTATCCTCGTTGTCGTTGTGTTCGGATTGACCTGGGGACACTGGATACCTGGATTCCTGGCCGGTCTGACTCTGGCAATGGCAATTCTTCCGGAAGAGTTCCCCGTGGTGCTGACTGTATTTCTGGCTCTTGGCGCATGGCGTATTTCCCAGAAACGCGTGCTTACCCGTCGCGTTCCGGCGGTTGAAACTCTCGGCTCCGCCACAGTGCTTTGCGTGGATAAAACCGGCACGCTCACGCTCAACACCATGTCGGTCGGGAAAATGTATTCCGCCGGCGTTTATTTTGACGTAAAAGATGACCTGCGGTCAACGCTCCCGGAAACATTCCACGAGCTTCTTGAATTCGGGGTGCTCGCCAGCCAGATCGACCCGTTCGATCCCATGGAAAAGGCGATCAAGGGAGTAGGCGAAGGTTATCTGGCGCGGACAGAACATATCCATCAGGATTGGACGCTCGTTCAGGAATATCCCCTCTCGAAACAGCTCCTTTCTCTCTCCAGAGTCTGGAAATCGCCCGCCGGCACCGATTTTGTAATCGCCGCAAAAGGCGCACCGGAGGCAATTGCCGATCTCTGCCATTTCACTCAGGAACAGACGGAGGAACTTGTCGGTCATATCGCCAGCATGGCCGATGAGGGGTTCCGTGTTCTGGGAGTGGCGAAAGCATTGTTTAAAAATCCCGATCTGCCGAAAGAACAGCATGATTTTACCTTTGAGTTTCTGGGGCTCATCGGGCTGGTCGACCCGGTAAGGCCGACCGTGCCTCAGGCGATTCAGGAATGTTACTCCGCAGGCATACGGGTGGTGATGATAACCGGCGATTATCCGGGAACCGCCCGTAACATAGCCCGGCAGATCGGACTTGCGCCGAACGATACCTGGATCACCGGGCCTGAACTGAATGCGATGGATGACGCTGAACTTCAGAGGCGCATCAAAAATGTCAGCATTTTCGCACGGGTGGTTCCGGAACAGAAACTGCGCATTGTAGACGCTTTTAAAGCCAACGGGGAAATAGTCGCCATGACCGGCGACGGGGTAAATGACGCTCCGGCTTTGAAATCGGCGCATATCGGCATAGCCATGGGAGCCAGAGGCACCGATGTAGCCCGTGAATCTTCCGATCTGGTGCTTTTGGATGATGATTTTTCTTCCATCGTTGAG
>JBAYHX010000450.1:0-2666 GCA_041665965.1 Candidatus Latescibacterota bacterium | reverse complement strand
TGCCGATCATGGCGATATCTTTTACCAGATGCGGGACGATCATGGGAGTAAAACCGAGCTTGACCATCCTTCCCAAAGCATACATCAGCACTGCGTATTCGAGGAGCACTCCCTCGTTTTTAAGAATATACGACCGCGCACCGGCCAGTTTCACACCACGCGGGATATCGAGTATATCAAGCCTTTCACCAAGCTCGACATGGTCGATGGGTTCGAAATCGAACCGGGGAACCTCGCCGTACCGTCTAATCTCGACATTTTCGGTGTCGTCTTTCCCCTCGGGAACATCGTCATCCGGAGGATTCGGAACCCGCAGCATGAGCGAGTTGAACTCATCCATCACCTTTTCCAGTTTCTCTTCAAGGTTTTTCACCTTTTCAGAGACGCTTTTCATGAGGTTAATGGCGGCGGCCTTTTCCGGCCCTTTCAGAGCCGCGATTTCCTGGCTGGCGCGGTTTTTTTCCGCCTTGAGGTTCTCTGACTCCTGAAGAAGGCTGCGACGTTCATCGTCAACCACAAGAAGACGGTCGATGTCCACCTTGATATGCTTTTTCCTTGCCCCTTCCCTGATTAGGTCGGGGTTTTCCCTGATCAACCTGATATCAATCATGTGTTTCCCACCGGTGAAAAATATCATTTAGATGTATAAGTTTCGATTCGAGCGCCTAAAGGTCAGTAAAAAAGTCTCGATTTTCTTTTCCGCCGGAAACTCACCCCCTATCCCCCTCTCTATCCTAGAGAGGGGGAACAAGAAGTCATGCAATGAGTTATCTCCTCTCTAAGCACCCCACCTTTTGCTTCTCAAAAGTCGGGGACCCCGCAAACACGAGAGGAGACCAAGAGGTGAGTTTAGAAGAAGCGGAAATTTCACTCAATAATGTGTTTTTCACAAGACGTCTAAAGGTCAGGCCGCAAAGGGGATGATCTCCAATTCTGTCGTTGTATCGACATTTTGGAGAATCCCTTCCACACGGCTCATCACAGAATCTTCGATCAGATATTCGCTGCAATTATCGCACTGGAATACCGGCAAACCTTTTAAATCACAATAGTTGTCTCGCTTACTTTGAAAGGAATATCAGTGATTATCGGTTTCAAGCCGGATCCACATACATGGCATTTCATATCATCTTCCTTTACTGTGAAGTCCCCTGCGGCTTCGAAAAACAGCAAGCTTACCGGCGAATCATGTGATAATTTATTATCTTATTGAATAAAAAGCATCTTTTCCCGCAAAAACGGCGGCTTCCCCAAGGTCTTCCTCGATACGGAGAAGCTGGTTGTACTTTGCGATACGGTCGGAGCGGCTTGCAGACCCAGTTTTGATCTGGCCGGTGTTCTTTCCGACAACGATATCGGCTATGGTCGAATCCTCTGTCTCGCCGGAGCGGTGCGATACAACCGCGGTAAATCCGGCTTTTGTCGCCATTTCGATAGCATCGAACGCTTCTGTGATGGTTCCGATCTGGTTGACCTTGATCAGAATCGAATTTGCCGCTTTCATCTCGATGCCTTTTTTGAGGAACCTGGTATTGGTGACAAAAAGATCGTCGCCGACTATCTGGATACGGTTTCCGAGCTTTTTCACCATTAACTGAAATCCCTTCCAGTCGTTTTCATCATGAGAGTCCTCGATGGAAATGATCGGATACCTGTCCACAAGTTTCACATAAAAGTCCACCAGTTCCTCGCTTGTCAGCTCACGGTTCCCTTCGCCGGCGAGAATATATTTCCCCTTCTCTTTGTCATAGAACGAACTGGCCGCCGGGTCGAGAGCGATACGGATATCATCGCCGGGTTTGTAGCCGGCGTTTTCGATAGCGGCGGTGATAACCTGAAGAGCTTCCTCGTTCGAGGCCAGATCGGGAGCAAATCCGCCCTCATCGCCGACCGCAGTGTTGAGTCCTTTTCCTTTCAGCACGGATTTCAGCGCGTGAAAGGTTTCCGCGCCCATCCGGAGAGCCTCATGGAAGTTTGCAGCCCCAACTGGCATGATCATGAACTCCTGAAGATCGACATTGTTATCGGCATGTTTCCCGCCGTTCAGAATATTCATCATGGGAACAGGAAGAAGCTTTGCATTGACTCCGCCGAAATACTGATACAGCGGAAGCCCGACAGCTTCTGCCGCCGCGCGGGCAACAGCCATCGATACGCCGAGGATCGCGTTTGCGCCGAGGGCGGCTTTGTTCGGGGTGCCGTCGAGATTGATCATCAACCGGTCGATGCCGATCTGGTCGGTGGCATCCATCAGCTCAACTTCCGGCGCGATGATATTGTTGACATTTTCCACCGCTTTGAGCACACCCTTGCCGCCATACCGTGATTTGTCGCCGTCCCGAAGCTCGACCGCCTCATTTTCGCCGGTGGAAGCTCCCGAGGGAACGCACGCCCTTCCGATCACTCCCGATTCCAGAACAACTTCGACCTCAACGGTGGGATTGCCCCTCGAATCAAGTATTTCGCGGCCTTCTACATTTATAATGCCAGTCATTCTTTAACTCCTTTTTAATCCGTCATATGAAATCTAAAAAAATTCTAATGACAGTAGTGTCCGGTTAAAATAGAAAAGAATTGGGCAAACCCCATGTTCTGATTAGATTTAGATTAGCGATAATCATGAATCGATTCAGAAAAGGAGTATTGCCCATGAATAGGAATACGGT
>JBAYHX010000449.1:0-2670 GCA_041665965.1 Candidatus Latescibacterota bacterium | reverse complement strand
TAGCGCTACTTTTTCTTCAGCACTGTAGTTCTTCCGGACTTTCCTCATGGCGTCTCCTCCCTGGCTTAGTATACAACTACTTCACGCTGAGGAAAACTCCATTTCCGTCTGAAGCAGAACAATATTTGGTCAGTAAAAAAACACATAAACCCCTGATTACAAACTTATACAATCAGGATCAGGGTATGAATAAAAATAATTCATCACAGAAATTAGAAAAATTATATACACCAAAAGAACTTGCAGAGTTTTTAAGCGTGACACTTTCCACCATATACAATTGGGTAAAAACAGAAAAAATAGAAGCTCACATTCTTTCCCAAGGTAAGCGGAAGTCAACGGTGAGGTTTAATAAAGACCAGATTCAAAGGTTTATAGATTCACCCAAAGGAGGTACGAAATGATCTGTGTACTTCCAAATCGGAGTTCTATAATAACCATTGATTTTGTATATTATTTACCGTGTGGTTATGCGGTCGTAAGGAGGAACTCTTATGGCCGTTATTAAACGAGGTAAAAAATGGTACATAACGTACCGGATAAAAGAGAACGGCAAGACAGTACATCGGATGGAGGTCGTTGGGCTGAGAAAAGATATGGCCGAGGTTAAGTTGAAGAATTATCTGAAGCTGATTCAAGAGGGAATCGATCCGAAGGGCTATACAGACGAGCCGGTCACGGAAACCGTGTCGGAGATAACAACACCGCTTGCGCCGATTCAAATGGAAGTGCTCACGATAGAGCAGTTTAAACCGACTTTTCTGGAACTGCATGGGAAACGCCTGAGTAAGAGCATGGAAGTTTCCTACAATACCAGTTTTAAACACCTTTTACCTGTATTCGGCCAAATAAAATTGGATTGCATCTCGAATGTGATGGTCAGAACGTATATTGCCGACCGAAAGAATGAAGGGGCAAGCGACTCGACCGTTAATAAAGAATTGGCCTGTCTCAAGAGTGCCTGTTCTCGCGCATTTGAGTGGGAATATATCAAGCATAATCCCTTAAAAGGTGTAAGACTGTTGAAGGAAGAGCCCGGAAGAGAGCGATACTTGACCCCTGAAGAAGCTAACCGGCTGATTGAGGTATCGCCGACTTATCTCAGAGAAATTATCATTTTTGCTCTGGGAACTGGTATGCGCTTTTCTGAGATTATGGATCTCACTTGGGCTGATGTCTCGCTCAATGAAAAACAAAGATCAGGTAATATCACCGTGATCGGAAAAGGGAACAAACGGCGGAATATTCCTATTAACAAAACGGTTTTTGACCTTTTGGTTAGGAAATGCCACGAAAAACGCAGCAAATTGGTTTTCCCCTCTCCGAAGAATGGCGGCAGAATAACCAACGTGAAGAGATCGTTCGCTACCGCCCTCGAAGATGCAGAACTCGAAGACTTTCGTTTTCACGATCTTCGTCACACTGCGGCTTCATGGATGATGCAGGGGGGTGCTGATCTCTACGGCGTTCAAAAGATTCTGGGACATTCAAGCATCAGCACGACTCAGCGATATGCTCACCTTTCACCTCGTTTTCTTGATGGGCAGATCGAAGTGATCGACAGTTTCTTCAGTTGTGATGTTAAGGGCGATCTTTCTGGAGCCGTTCGACAGGCCGTATGAAAAGTGATAGCAAATCGTGCCAAAAATGATAGCAAAAGGTATCCGGCAAAAATTAATGGGTTCGCGATGTCATCTGCATACCCATTAATATCAATCAGTTATCTTGGAGCCGATGACCCGAATCGAACGGGTGACCCTCTCATTACAAGTGAGATGCTCTGCCTGCTGAGCTACATCGGCTTGCATAGCGTATGAATATATAGAAAATTGTTGAAAAAATCAAATAGAAACTCTTCATTCCCTTTCCATAGATTCTATTCCGATACAAATTTCTCCTTGCAGAATATGAAGAGGCGGCCTATTTTGCTGCAAGAGTTATTCTTTACAACCCCAAAGAACCGGTGTAACCATACATCATAAAGAGGGGCACATCATGCGAGTTAAGAATTGTAAACAGTTGGCAGTATTATTTTTGATCATGATGATAATGATTCCGTATACCTGTTTTTCCGGTCAGATGTATTCAAAAACCAAAGACCAGACAAGGCATTACAGCCGGTTGGTATACCCCGAAAAAGACGGCAGGATGGAATATGCAAAAGATGAAAGTGGCAATACCGTTCCCGATTTTTCCTACGCCGGTTACTGCGGCGGGGGAGTCCGGCTCCCGAATGTTCCGGTAAAAGCGGTTGTGAAACCGGGAGGCGGGAATGATGCAGGCCGTATTCAGGAGGCGATCGATCGGGTTTCCGCGCTGACTCCGGACAAAAATGGATTCAGGGGAGCGGTTCTCATCAAGAGGGGACTCTATGAACTGGATAAGCCTGTACGGATTACAGCGGGAGGTGTTGTGCTTCGCGGGGAAGGCCAGGATGAGAACGGAACGGTTCTCTTTGCGAAAGGCCTGTTCAAAGAGAAATCATATACTGATCTGACAAACACGAATCTTGTCGAATTTACCGGCGCTTCCGGCGCAGAGGAAATACAAGGCAACGCAGTGAAAATTCTCGATGCCTATATGCCGGTCGGGGGAAGGAGTTTTCGGCTCCGGTCGGTGACAGGTTTGAAAACAGGCGATACGATCATTGTGCGGAGATTTGGCAACCGG
>JBAYHX010000448.1:0-2670 GCA_041665965.1 Candidatus Latescibacterota bacterium | reverse complement strand
GCAGCCATTCAACACCGGTCAGATTGGTTTCGACCACCGGGACAAGAATATTGCTATTCTGGTTGAATATATAAGCCTGGCGTGCAAAGGTTTGACGTGCTCCGAATCCGCTTCTCAGGCTGATATTGGCCGGGATAGTTTTAATGAGAGTGGAAGTGACGCCGAATCCCTGTTTCAATACAACCGGACTGAATGGGTTGGACAGCTTGAAACTGTTCGCCCCATAAATCGTTCTGACAGTATCGCCCTTTGCATCAACTTCACTGAAATTCGTCGGATTGTCAAAACTGTAGATAGTACGGAAAAAGTTGGTTTCCGCACTGAACCTAAGGTAAGGATTTATGTATTCGTCCAAACGGTAGATATAGGTCAGACGAAGCTCGGCCTGGTCTATGGATTTTTGGATATTGTTACTTCCTTGCAGAGACAATCCCTCCTGGATGTTCGACCATACAGAGAAGGCATGTCTTCCCGATTCATACCGGGCATCGGTCAGCCATTCGAAGGTAGCTGTTGCATTGGTATTGCTTGCTGTTGACGATAAACCCGAAGGAATATAGTTCAGGAGAGCATTTCCGGAAAGTTCGCTCTGAGTGTTCCATTTATGATTCAGCCTGGGCCCTGTTCTTGTTGCCGTAAGAAAGCCGAATCCGAGAAAATCAAAAGTTTTTGAGTCCATAACCAGACTGACTCGGGTCAGTTCACCGGGCATGATCCGTATAGTGCCGAAATTTGTCACTGCATTGATATTGTCCCCTGGTTTAACAACTTTGTATGTCCCCGGAGGTAACATCCATGAGTGAAGTCTTTCATTCACTCCTTCTTCAACTCCCTGCCCGATACCGTATGCAGCCCCAGTGGTGAGACTGAAAATATCATAGTATTCACGGATTTGTGTCCGTGATTCGTCTATGACATCGATAACCAGACCAGACCAGTCCGGCTTGACCACGGTTGTTGAAGATTCCACCACCTGGACGGTTTTACGCATCATCTGGTCGGTGGTACCCGAACCGTATACAACAGTATATGTCCCCGGAGCGAGTACAATACGGTGTCCGGTATTTGAATTCTGTACTATCCGTCCCTTGGAAAGAACACCGTACACCGGCTCGTTGAGGGGATCGGTCATGGAAGGGACGAAAACAGCACCTTTCCCGATGGGTATAATCGTATCATCCATTTCAAGCTGGGTAGTTATGGGAGGGCTTTCCCAAGTGCTTTCCTGGGCTATTGAAAAAGAGACGATTCCGAACAGGGTAAAAAGAAATATTCCTGCAAGTTGTAGTATCCTGTTATTCATGCTGCCTTCTGTTATTGTCTTTTGATCTTCGTTTCGGGAATGATTTCGTAACCCTTGTCCGCGGGAACGGAGACAGTATCCGGTACTGCAGGTACAGGTTCGATAATTTTCCCTGATTTGACTTCCTGCGGGCTGCGTTTTTCACCTTTTTCAAGCGACAAAAAGTAGGAATCAAGCTGATTTATTACAATATCTATCTGAGTCTGCATAATGGTTTCAAAAGCTATGATCGTATAGTTTGTCTTTTTCTGAAAAACCTGCTTCCTTTCATCGAACGAATACTCCCATACCTGTTGTCCGTCGATAACTCGAACCATTTTGAGCGACATGGCCAGGTGCGCATAAAACACATCGGTTGCATCGTATTTTTCCAGAGCGTCCACACTGCCCTGGAGACGATAGTCGGGTTTCATATCTACAAATTCGGTACTGACCCGGTTGCAGATGTTCGATGCCCCGAGATGCTTGACAACAAGATCGGTAATCATATATTCCGGCCGTACAGCCCATTGCTCGTATTCAAAATATTGTATCTCTTCAGGAGAATACCGGTAGGCAATTTTCTGATTGTTGAAAATACGCTGTACCGTAAAACGCTCAATTTCCAGCGAACATGGGTAAGGCCGCAGGGAACCGAGAGGGGTTTTAGGCTGGGGATTGTAGCTGATATTATAATAATGCCGGATGGGAATGGTTGTTCCTAATAAACCGCAGGACATGAAAAGCGCCAGCCCAAAGAGAGCAAATAATATCAGCATATACCAGATTATATGTTTTTTCCTTCTTGCCCCCGTCACTCCGGCCTATCCTGGGAGCTTGCCTTCCCCCTGATGAGAACCGAAGGATTTTCCCGGATTATGTTGGTGATTTCCCTGAAATTATCAAGAGCTTCTTCCATATTCCGTAAAGCCCGTAAAATATCGTCTCTTCCCCTGACCGCCAGGATATCGTAATGGTTTACCATGGAATTGGTATTGGTAATAAAATTCCGGATATCATTGGAAAGTTCAACCAGTTTCATACTGTCAAGACTGGCCTGGACGGTATTGGTAATTGTTCGCAGATTGGCGGAAGTGGCTTTTATATCGTCAGAATTCAGGAGTTTGTTTGCCGTGGCTATAGCATTATCCAATTTTACGACAGCAGCGGCGAGCATCACCATAACACTGTCGGCATGGATAACAGCGCTTGTGAGGTTTAGGCGGTTGAACATGAAAAGAGTATCCAGCTGGGCGGCTACTCCGGCAAATGAAGCGAGCCCGTCCTGCAAACGCTGAGTGGTCTGGGGTCCGGTCATGGCATTAAGGTTATTGAGAGTCATCTCCATTTTGCCAATGATCACATTAGCCTGGCCGGAGACAATATCG
>JBAYHX010000447.1:0-2671 GCA_041665965.1 Candidatus Latescibacterota bacterium | reverse complement strand
CCAGGATATTTCTTGCAAAAACTCAATTTACCATATTTATACAAATAAGTCAAGGAAGGCTGGACGAAACTTTGGCGAAATGACTATTGACTTGCTCTGATTTACTCTCTATTTTGATAAACCGTGTGAAATAAAAAAAGATTCATTGTCCGGTTTTCTTTAGAAATAGTATTTAAATTCATTCTATAAAAAAAGGTGCTTCTTTTTGTTTTTCGGGAACTTGTAAGGTGGTCAAACATTTAAACGCTAACATATCTCATAGAAAACACCAGGAGAACATTTGAGTGAATATATGGCATAATCTCAGCACTGATAAAGTTCTTGAAAATCTTCAAAGCGACAGCAATCATGGCCTGACCTCCCAGGAGGCGGCAGTAAGGCTCTCGCGTTTTGGCCAGAATGTTCTGGTCGAGAAAGAACAGAAAAGCCCCTGGCTCATTCTTTGGGAGCAGCTTACATCAGTAATGGTGGTTATTTTACTTCTGGCTGCGGTAATTACCTTTTTCATCCATGAATACACCGATGCGTTAGTCATCATTATCATTGTTATCATCAATACCATCCTCGGTTTTTCCCAGGAATACAAGGCTGAAAAAGCGATGGCAGCTCTCAAGAAACTGGCTGTTCCATCTATTCGGGTACGCCGTGACGGAAATGTTCAGGATATCTCTTCCGCTGATCTGGTGCAGGGAGATGTTGTGGTATTGGAGGCTGGTAATATTATACCAGCCGATTGCCGGGTTCTGGAGGGTTTCAATCTCCGTATTCAGGAATCGGCGCTGACCGGAGAGTCAGAACCTGTTGAGAAGGATCCTTCGTACATCGCTGCCCCGGAAGCTTCTCTCGGCGACCGTAAGAACATGGCGTACATGGGCACTGTGGTTATCTATGGACGGGGACTGGCGATTGTTACCGAAACCGGTATGAATACGGAACTTGGCGCTATCGCCTCGATGATCCAGAAAGTCAGGCACGACCCCACCCCCCTTCAGAAGCGTCTCGACCAGCTCGGAAAAAAACTTGCGATCATCGCCTTATTCCTTATCGGCATTCTTGTAATCATAGGATTTGTGCAGGGGAACACTCTGCAGGTGATCTTTCTCACCGCCATCAGTATGGCAGTCGCTGCGGTGCCCGAAGGTCTTCCTGCGGTAGTTACCATTGCTCTTGCGCTCGGGGCTCAGCGGATGTTGAAAAAGCGGGCGCTCATCCGCAAACTCCCCGCTGTGGAGACTCTTGGTTCGGTCACGGTAATCTGCTCGGACAAAACTGGCACGCTTACCGAGAACAACATGACCGCACGAGTTATAGAAACTCCTCATCAACATATCGACCTTACAGCATATCCTCTTCTTGTACCGGAAAACGACCGTGCAACAATACTCGCCCAGGATAATTCATCGGTCTCCATTCTCCTCACCGGGAGCACGCTTTGCAATGATGCCATGCTGAAGAAAAATCAGGATAATCAGGCTATTTTCAGCGCTATCGGGGATCCTACCGAGGGCGCTCTGGTAGTTGCCGCAGCGAGATTCGGAGTCGAACAATCGCTTCTCAGCCAGACGCTTCCCCGTATTTTCGAGATTCCGTTCGATTCGGATCGTAAGCGAATGACGACCATTCATGAATTTCCCGATCCACTTTCCTGTATTTCCGAAACTCCTGGAACCGGATGGTGGCAGGAGTTTGCGGAATGTGATGTGCCGTACATTGCTTTTACAAAAGGCGCAGTGGACAGTCTTCTTGACATATCCACTAACGTGTGGACAGGAAGCGGTCCGCAACCGCTGGACGGTGCATGGCGCTCACGTATCACTGAAGCGAACGAACGAATGACCGATAACGGCATGAGGGTGCTGGGGCTGGCTTTCCGATCCGTGGAAGAGCAGGAAATACGGGGTGCAAGAGATACTATCGAACAAGATCTCATTTTTGTCGGTATGATAGGAATGATCGATCCTGCTCGGCCTGAGGCACGGGAAGCTGTCGCCACCTGCAAAACTGCCGGTATCCGTCCGGTAATGATTACCGGCGACCATCCTTTGACAGCCCGCTATATCGCCCGTGAGCTTGGCATCTATGAAGAAGGGCCGATTTTCACAGGGCAGGATATGAATAGGATGAGCATCGGGGAACTGGGACAGGTGGTCAATGATGTTTCAGTATATGCACGGGTTTCTCCGGAGCACAAACTCAAGATTATCGATGCCCTTCAATCAAAAGGGCACATTGTAGCTATGACCGGCGATGGCGTTAATGATGCCCCTGCGCTGAAAAAGTCGGACATAGGGATAGCAATGGGTGTTACAGGAACCGATGTGGCAAAGGAAGCTGCGGATATGGTGCTCCTTGACGATAATTTCGCGACCATTGTTGCCGCGATCAAAGAAGGGCGTGTCATTTATGATAATATCAGGAAATTTTTCAAATATATGATGACTTCAAATTCCGCGGAATTGGCAGTAATGATTTTTGCCCCATTTCTGGGTATGCCGCTTCCTCTTGTTCCATTACAGATTCTCTGGATCAATCTCCTTACCGACGGGCTCCCGGCTGTAGCGCTGGCAGTCGAACCTGCCGAGGGCAAAACCATGCAGCGCCCCCCTTTCCATCCCCAGGAGAGCATTTTCAGCCGTGGGATAGGAACTCATATCATATGGGTGGGGATTCT
>JBAYHX010000446.1:0-2677 GCA_041665965.1 Candidatus Latescibacterota bacterium | reverse complement strand
TCACGGATTTCGGAATGTTTTGCAATACTTTCTTCAGTTTCCATAACATAGTAGGGTTCGGAGCAGGTAACTTCTTTTGCCAGATCGGCACCCGCCATCTGAAGAGAGGCTCTTGCCTTGGCCACAAGCGATTCGGGATCGGAATCGATGGTGCTGATAATCCCGCGCATGGCTCCTTTTACACGAATGATCCTTACCAGTTCACGGGTGTCTATTCCTTCGATGCCGATTATTCCAAAACGTGAAAGGAAATCCCCAAGGCTTTCGTTCATTCGGAAATTCGAAGGGAAAGGACAGTATTCCCTTACGACAAATCCAGCTACCCAGGGTTTACTCGATTCGAAATCCTCAGGGTTGATCCCGTAATTTCCTATAAGAGGATAGGTCATGGTGACTATCTGGCGGTGGTAGGAGGGATCGGTGAGCACTTCCTGATAGCCGGTCATGGCAGTGTTGAATACTACCTCGCCTGTGCTCTCGCCCTCGGCGCCAAAATTATACCCCTGGAATATCTTTCCGTTTTCCAGTGCAAGTATGGCTTTCTTTTTTGTTTTCATAAAGTTTTGCTCTCAATAATACTATTATTTGCAATACCTGTATTTTTAAGTTTGTTGTTTAAATAACTGCTAAATTTGTCCTTACACCTGTATTCATGTTCTGAATCGACGAGCGTCAACCTCTTTTTTATTAAGCTTGCATTGAGAAAAGTTCTGTTTTTTAGATATACATAACAGAAAAGATTACTGTTTTCATCATATTTTTTTGTTTGTGAATCAAATCTAAGATATATTTTTTGTCCCTTTACCTTTTGTATCAGAAACTCTATAGCCTCCCTTGTATGAATTTTATCCTGACTGATACCGATCAAACGAACGGTTTGCCCGCTGTTCAGCCTGATGACTTCCGGACTGAGCACTTCTTTCACTGTGTAATATTCTTCTCTCTTGTTCTCATTCTTATCGATCTTTGAACCGAAAGCTGATTTTTTCGGATCAACTTTTTTGTCAAATGTATGGGGATCTCTGAAAATGTACGGAAGCTTCTGTATCTCATGATCAAAATTGACTTCAGATTTTACCTGCTCAAGAAAACTGAAAGACGCCGAATTGGAAAGCGAGTTATCCTGAAAACCTATTTTCTCACGAATGAACTGCATGTATTCAGGGTTTATCTCATACCCCACAGAATTTCGATCCAGATTTTTTGCGGCAAGAGAGGTTGTCCCGCTTCCCAGAAAAGGATCGAGCACCGTTTCCCCGGCAAAGGAGAACATTTTGATGAGCCTTCGCGGAAGTTCTTCCGGAAACATGGCAATGTGACCGTCCTGTCTGGCGCCGCCGAAATTCCAATGTCCCTGGAAAAAGGTGTTCCATTCCTCTTTCGTCATCCTCGAAAGTTCTTTGTCCTTTTTATTTACCGGAGGAGGATTACCCTGCTTTTTGAAAATCAGGATGAACTCGTAATCCAGTTTCAAAATTCCGTTCCTGGGGTAGGGAAACGACCCCATGACTGTCGCGCCGCCTGTGGTGTTCGTCGTGGTAACTTTCTGCCAGATAACCGCTCCCATGTAATCAAAACCGATAGTTTCGCAAAACTTGATAATCTCCGCGCGTATTGGGATGACTTTATATCTGCCGTAATACACCGAGCGGGCGAACTGGTCACCGATGTTGATACAGATTCTGCATCCATCATGGAGAACCCGATAACATTCTTTCCAGACGAGATTCAGATGGTTGATATAACTTTCATAGCTGTCGTTGAATCCTATCTGGTTCAAATCCTCGTAATCTTTCAACTGCCAGTAGGGAGGAGAAGTGATAACCAGATGTATGCTTTTATCGGGCAATTCGCCCATGCATCTGGAATCGCCGATCACTACTGTATGATGTGTTTTTATCATGAGAATAACTCAAAAAATCAGTTACGGTGAATCACCCCGCCCACTATGGTTGCAACTGCTCTCCCGGGAAGTTCCCAATCGAAAAATGGAGTATTGGATGACCTGGATTTCATGTTTTTCGGATCAACTCTCCAGGGCGCAGCAGGATTATATAATGTTATATCGGCGATTTTACCGGCATCGAGGCTTCCTCCCTGCACTCCCAGAATCCGTGAAGGGGTAAAAGACATTTTTTTCGCCACATCGCTCCAGGTGAGAACACCCGGGTGAACCAGCTCACGGTCGATTACTGCAAGAGCCGTTTCCAATCCTGTGACCCCGAACGCGGCGTAAGTAAATTCGATTTCCTTGTTTTCGGGGTAGTGCGGAGCATGATCAGTTGCTATGGCATCGATCGTACCGTCTGCCAAACCCTCGCGAAGGGCGGAAATATCATCGCATGTCCGCAGGGGTGGATTCATCTTGTACCGGGTATCGAAAGAGGCAACTAAATCTTCCGTCAGAGTAAGGTGGTGCGGAGTCACATCGCAGGTAATGGTTACTCCACGGGATTTCGCGGCGCGGATAATATCCACCGTTCCGCGGGTTGATATATGAGTGATATGCAGGCATGTTTTCGTATACTCGGCAAGGGCGATATCACGCATAACCATGATCTCTTCTGCCGTCCGGGGCATCCCCTTGAGTCCAAGCTCAACGGATAGGGCGCTGTCGTTCATCTGACCATCAAAACAAAGATCGCGGTCTTCCTCATGGAGTATCAGCGGTTTCCCC
>JBAYHX010000445.1:0-2692 GCA_041665965.1 Candidatus Latescibacterota bacterium | reverse complement strand
TTTAATCCTGAAAATTCCATTTCACGCTGAACCAGGACATAAATGGAACGTTTATTTGTACGGCTGTATATAAATATCTACCTGTTGATTACAATATAGAATTTCATATCAATCCTTCGGGTTGTAATGATTATCTAGGCAACCCCATTCCTTTTGATTCAATCCGGAGTGCTTTTGTTACCGCATGCAACTCATGGAACGATGTTTCACATTCTGGCATTAATTTCACGGTTGCTTCAGATTCTGTAACTACAATTTATAATGAATTTGATCAATATAGTACCCTATCTTTTGATAATCTTCCTGAAGGTGAGGGAGGCGAATGTTCTTATTTAATAAAACAAGCGAATGGAACTCTTACAGTTGATATTGTTATGAATACAGATTTCTGCTGGAATGTGAATAGCGATTATCCAGAAGAACCTCAACCATACGGGTGGCCTTTTTATCACAATGATTGGGATGGACCATTAGATTTTCAAAATGCAGTAACACATGAACTGGGTCATGGAATCAATTTGACTCATTGCGATAATTCACTTTATACATACACCATGCTTTGGTATATCAGAAATAGATATGAATTTGATAAGAGAACCTTAAAAACTGGGGATCAAGCTGGTGCTGTACATAATGTAACAAAACCTGATGGGGCTTTAACATTTGATCAATGCTGGTCAGCTTATCAAAAAACAACATCATATCCTTATTTACCCGATAGTGTTAGAGTATATGGTAATGTTACAATATCTACTGGTTATACACTTAATGTTGATTCTGGTGTATATGTGAAACTTAATGGTTACTATGTAAAATCTACAGGAGGTACTTTTGCAGACTCCAATGCCGAGTGGGACCCTTATATCGCTGTCAAAAATGGAAGTTCATTAAAAGGGATGTATCCTACGTTCAAGAGCGCGGTTGATAATTCATCTTCCGGTGATACAATAATAATTGGGAATGATGTCACTTTGCCCTCAGGGCAATCAACAACGTTAAACTCGAATACCACGGTTAAATTCAAGGAAGGGAAGAAACTGGAAATATATGGTTCGCTCACTGTTGGCAGCGGTGTCGTATTTACGAAGGATACTGGCGTTACAAATTGGAGCGGAATCGATCTCAAATCCGGCGGAACAATGACCGTAAACGGCGACATAACAATCGAATATGCAGATGTCGGCATCGATTTTTTAGGAGGGACATTAAGCAACAGCGGCAATACCGTAACAATCCAGTATTGTCAAAATGCCGGAGTTTATGCCTATAATGTCAGTCCGACAATCAGTAATGTCAAATGTCAAAACATCAGCTACAACGCCGGATTATTGGCAGGCGGAGCTTCCGCCAACCCGACTTTTAGCTATGATACCGTGGAAAATTCCGTTCGGGGCCTATATGTTGTCGGAGCCAATGCATCAATGGATTACTGTGATATAAAAGACACAAATAATTATGACAGTATAATATTTTCAGGAGGCGGTCTGGCTGATCTGGATGGATACAACAATATCGATCCGAAAGATAATTATTATGCAATTAGTAATCAAAATGCGGGCTCGATACCGGCGCAGCACAATTATTGGGGTGTAGCAAATCCTCCATCTTCATTGTTTCAATATCCAAATTTAGTTGACTATACGAATTATTCTTCGACAACAGTACCCGGCACAGGCGTCTATAAAACTATTGGGGATATCGAAAAGCCCCCGCGTAAGATTGCGTTGGAATTGGAACGTAATGGCGATTTCACCGGCGCATACTCGATCTATTCCGACCTTTTTGCGAAAGAGACCGAGCCGGAATGGAGGAAGTTATATATTACCTCGATGCTCCGGGTGTGCGATAAATCGACTAAAAATTACAATGACCTCCGGTCGAAAATCACGCAGGAACTCCCTGCCGCGAAGGGAATTTACAAAGGCTCGCTGGATTTCATTCTCTGCGATATTTTGTTCCGGGAAGGGAAATATAACGAAGCGGTCAATGCGTTCACGGAAAAGGTTGCGGATTACCAGAACGATCAGACCACGGTTGAGATGTATACGAGAATCTCGGAAATTTACAGCAATTACCTCAACGACAAAACATCCGGGTTGAGATATGCCGATATGGCCAAAGCGATTAATCCGGGTTCTCCGGCTCTCCGGCTTGCGTATGAATTTGCGGGAAGCTCGTATGATCCTTCGAAGTTTACCGATGTTTTCGGAGCCGGCGCGCAGAAACAGGAGCCGGAAACCGAGACCGTTGCAACTTCCGATTACATCGAGACCTATCCCAATCCAGCAAACCCGGCAACAACGATCAGCTATTCGCTCTCTTCGCCTTCGAAAGTGAATCTGACCGTGTACAACATTACCGGCCAGAAAGTCGCAACTTTGATTGACGGCAGGATCAGTGCGGGCATCCATTCGGTTAAATTCGACGGCTCACGGTACGCTTCCGGCCTCTATTTCTACCGGTTCAGCTCGGATAAATTCACAAAGACCGGGAAGATGATGATCTTGAAATAACCTCTCTCACAAACCAATAAAAAAGGCGCCCATAATCAAAGAGCGCCTTTTTTTGTGAATATTGAGACAATTGCATAAGTCGAGATTGTTGGAAGCAGCCCCCTTGCTGTCCTTCGGACATCCTTCCCCCGGAGGGGGCAGGAATTGACTGTGAAACAATAACTTCCCTTGCCCCCTCC
>JBAYHX010000444.1:0-2709 GCA_041665965.1 Candidatus Latescibacterota bacterium | reverse complement strand
TTCGAATGTAATTGACAAAACCGGGTTACGGTAGGGATTATCCATGATCCAGTTTGCTATGCTTTTATTGCCGAAATAATCAACCATCAGGTGACGGACGAACGGGGAGAGACGCGAGTAATGCTCGAACAGATACCCGAGCCGTTCGTTCAGGTCCTTGTAATAGTGAATCCGTGGGGAAAGCTGGGGAACAAGACGGGGATGGTGGAATCTCGAGTCTTTTTTGCCGGGTTTCGGGTTGAAAAACCACTGTAATCCTCTCGTTCCATCGCCCCTCATGTCACGGCTTGGGCTGGATATCCAGAGCGGGTTGAATTCCAGAATCAGGTTTGTATCTTTTATGTACTCCCCGTAATATGAGACAATCCCGTTCATTGCCGCGCAGGTGAGACCGTCGATGCCGAGGTTGGCGATATTTTCTTTCCCGAATTCGGCGTTCAGGTAGTGGCTGATGGTCTCGTCATTCCGTACTTCCTGCCCCCAGATGACCGAATCGCCCATCAGGAGGATTTTGTAGTGCGTCTGAGCATACCTGCTCCAGCGGCCGTATGCCCAGTAATCGCTCATTCGTTCTTCCCAGCAGGTGGCGCGATAATCCGGTTCGGGATTGAATCGTTCCCAACGGTACCAGCCAAAATAGATGCCAAATCCGATGACAAGAAAGAGCACGATGGTGATCAGCCATTCTTTCCAGCTGAGAATAATACTGTTTGAATTCGGGATCGAACTTTTCATCGGGTATCCTTATAAAATAACTGTTATAGTGTTGAATCAGCACAGGTGAGAAAAGAAGTATTAACCCTCACCCCATGTCCCCTTTCCCGTAAACGGTCGAGGGAAAAATACTGTGTGCTTTCATAAGCAATTATTTATAATACACATTATGGTCATCCCCTTTTGGTTGGCTGAGCTTGTCGAAGTCAAGGGGAAGATGGGGTGAGTTAATTGCCTCACCGTATTTCCTCGATCCATTTCCTGAACCCCGTATCCTTCATCATGGCGCCGGCGAGAATCGCGTGGCCGCCCTTCAGGAGATGGCAGTCATCAGCGAATGCATTGCTGGGCAGAATTCCCGTCGTACAATCAAACCAGGGATATCCCCGGCGGTCAAGAGTTTTCTTCACCTCGGCAATCATTTTTCGATATCTCTCACTGCTTTTCGGGGTCAGTTGATAGGTGTTGAACGGCCCCAGGAGAACGAATACATGCATGTTCTTTTTTTTGAGCTTATCCAGAGCGCCAAGAAATCCCTTCCACTGGACCGATTCATCGAACGGCACAAACGGGCTGTCTTTCATCTTCAATTTTTTAGTTTCCCAGTCGAGGCCCCTGCCGGGGGCTTTCCGCATGAGCGGAGCCGCCTGAAACGTGATGGCGGAAAAAGGATTCCGGTAAGGATTTGCCATGATCCAGGCAGTCACACTTTTGTTTCCGAAATAATCGACCATAATATGCCGCACCAGCGCAGGAATCCTGAAACAGTTTTCGAAAAGATATCCCAGCCGCTCATTCATGCTCCGGAAATAATGAATTCGGGTCGAGAACTGCGGCGCCAGCCGGGGATGGAAGAAATTCTTCCAGTTTCCCCGGAGATCATAGAGCGGTTCCGACATCCAGAGCGGATTGAATTCAAGGATGATGTTCGAATCGTGAATATACTGCCCGAACCATTTGATCATACCGTTCTCGCCGGCGCAATGAAGGCCGTCCACACCGAGATTGGCCACAATCTCCTTCCCGGATTCCGCATTCAAAAAATGGCTGATGGTCTCGTCGTTATTGACCTCCTGCCCCCAGATGACCGAATCCCCCATCAGGAAAATAGTGTAATGCTCACGGGCGTAGCGGGTCCACCGGGCATAAGCCCAGTAATCGCTCATTCGCTCTTCCCAGCAGGTTGAGCGGAAATCGGGCTCCGGCAGGAATTTTTCCCATCGGTACCAGCCGAAATAGATGCCGAAGCATATTCCGAAAAAGAGAACGAGGGTAACAGCCCATTCTTTCACGTTCAGAAAAACACTGTTGGAATTCGGGATCATTGCTGCCTTTTCCTTCTCAGAACCGGAAATAGTAGAATACTTCATACCCTGAAGTCCGGAAGAAAACCATGTACAGGATCATCGCGAGCATGAGCGCGATTTTGACTGTCGAGAATTCCAAAAGGGAACGGAACCGTGATTCAAAGATAAACTGGTACGCCCAAACCAGAAGGATGAACAGGATACCGATGACCGGGAATCGGGGGTCGGCAGAGATAAAGGTAAAAATTCCTTTGAGAATGGTCATTGCATCGCTGAACGTGCCTGCCCGGAAAAAAATCCAGGTAAGACAGACAAAATGGAACGTGAAGAGCTGTTTTACAATTTTGGGGACCCGGTTGCAGTAGAACGCGGTCGCCTCGAGCTCACGGGTTCCGCAGCGGCCGATTGCATGGAGAGCGCCCCAGATGACAAAAGTCCACGCCGCGCCGTGCCACAATCCCGCAAGCAGCATCGCCAGTATCATGTTACGGTAGGTCATGATGCGGCCGTGACGGTTCCCGCCGAACGGGATATAGATGTAGTCCTTGATCCAGGATGAGAGGCTGATATGCCATCTTTTCCAGAAATCGCCCAGACCGGTGGCGAGATAGGGATTGTTGAAATTCAGCATCAGATTGAATCCGAGCATTTTTGCGCACCCGCGCGCCATGTCGGTATAGCCGCTGAA
>JBAYHX010000443.1:0-2716 GCA_041665965.1 Candidatus Latescibacterota bacterium | reverse complement strand
GATTGGAACTCAGTCCTATATCCGAGGTACTCATCGAAGAGTCACTTATCGGCTGGAAAGAATTCGAACTCGAGGTTATGCGCGATAGCAACGACAATGTGGTTATTATATGCTCGATAGAGAATTTAGATCCGATGGGCGTCCATACCGGCGACTCGATTACTGTTGCTCCCATACAGACTCTCACAGACCGTGAATATCAAAGAATGCGCGACTGGGCTATTGACGTGATTCGTGAGATCGGAGTGGAAACAGGGGGCTCCAACATTCAATTCGCACAGAATCCTTTGGACGGCCGAATGGTCATCATCGAGATGAATCCCCGTGTTTCGAGAAGCTCAGCCCTTGCTTCGAAAGCGACCGGTTTCCCGATAGCCAAGATCGCCGCAAAGCTTGCGGTCGGTTATACTTTGGATGAAATATCAAATGATATCACACACAAGACCAAAGCGTGTTTCGAGCCCACTATCGATTATTGTGTGGTAAAGATTCCCCGCTGGACATTTGAAAAATTCCCGAACGCCGATGCACGTCTTGGAACACAGATGAAAAGTGTTGGCGAGGTTATGGCAATCGGACGGACGTTCAAAGAATCTCTCCAAAAAGGGATACAGAGTTTAGAAATAGGCCGTTACGGCCTCGGCGGCGACCGTGTTGACGATAACTGGGAAAAAGAGAGTTGGCTTGAGTATGTTAAAACTCCCTACGCCGACCGTCTGTTTGGAATCAGGAAAGCATTTCTCGCGGGACATACTGTCGAGGAGTTATATACTGCAACAAAGATAGACAGGTGGTTTCTTTCAAATATTCAGGAAATTGTGGAAACTGAGCTTGAACTGAAAGATAATACTTTCGAAAAATCCGACAGCGACACAATTCTCAACGCAAAAAAGATGGGATTTTCAGACCGTCAGCTTGCAAGTCTCTGGGATGTTTCAGAGAACTCTGTCCGTGAACGCCGTAAAAAGTTTGGAATTATAAGCGTTTTCAAAACAGTTGATACCTGCGCTGCGGAATTTGAAGCCTTTACCCCCTATCATTACTCCACCTACGAATCCGAATGCGAGGCGGTTCGCTCTCCCCGTAAGAAAATTATGATCATCGGCGGAGGGCCAAACAGGATTGGACAGGGAATCGAATTCGATTATTGCTGTGTTCACGCTTCTTTTGCGCTTAAAGAGGACGGATTTGAAACAATCATGGTCAATTCCAACCCGGAAACAGTATCAACAGATTACGATACCTCTGACAAACTCTATTTCGAACCGCTCACCCTTGAACATGTTCTCGCAATTTGCGAAAAGGAAAAGCCCGATGGAGTCGTCGTCCAGTTTGGCGGTCAGACTCCGCTGAAACTGGCAAAAGGGCTTGAGGCCGCTGGTGTCCCTATTATCGGTACTTCTCCGGATTCGATCGATATCGCGGAGGACCGCAAAAGATTCGGCATGTTGATAGACAGGCTTGGAATAAAACAGCCTCCTAACGGAACAGCTACCGATCTCGAAGGCGCCCGTAAAATAGCGGAACGCATCGGGTACCCTGTTTTAGTACGGCCTTCTTATGTTCTCGGCGGAAGAGCCATGATGATCTGCTACAATGAGAATACTCTGAAAACCTACATCAATGCAGCAATCGACGTTTCTGAAGAGCGCTCTGTGCTTGTGGATAAATTCCTTGAAGCTGCTATCGAAATCGATGTGGATGCCATATCGGACGGGAAAGATGTGGTAATCGGAGGAATCATGCAGCATATCGAGAATGCGGGCATCCATTCCGGAGATTCTGCCTGCATCCTTCCGGCATATAGTCTGAGCCCGGTCATCATTTCCCGTATTCGCACACACACCCATGCTCTGGCACGGAATCTGAATGTAATAGGATTGATGAATATCCAGTATGCAATAAAGGACAATGAAATATATATTCTCGAAGTAAATCCGCGTGCATCGAGGACGGTACCATTTGTGTCCAAATCGATCGGGGTTCCACTTGCAAAACTGGCCGCACGGGTAATGACAGGTAAAACGCTCCGTGAACTTGGTTTTACGGAAGAAATCAACCTTGACTACTTCTGTGTCAAGGAGGCTGTACTGCCATTCATTAAATTCCCCGGTGTGGATTCAATCCTCGGCCCGGAAATGAAATCAACCGGAGAGGTTATGGGCATCGACTCGGATTTTGGGGTTGCGTTCGCCAAGTCACAAATGTCTGTCAATGCAGGTTTGCCAACCTCCGGCCGTATATTTATCAGTGTAAATAACAGTGACAAGGATGCAATTGTTCCCATAGCGGCGAGACTGAACGATGACGGTTTTACTCTTGTGGCAACTTCCGGTACACGGGAGTTTTTGAAAAAGAAAGATATTCCTTCCGAACTGGTACAAAAGATATATGATGGCCGTCCCAATGTGCTCGACCTGCTCACCGACGGTTCGATCGGCCTCATGATTAATACGCCGATAGGACATGAGTCATTCCAGGACGATTATGAAATCCGTCGTGCAGCAATCATACATAACGTTCCATACACCACAACAATAGCTGGGGCGACTGCTGCGGTGGAAGGTATTCACTCTCTTCTTTCCAGACCAGTCACGGTTAAATGTCTCCAGGAATATCATCGAAAGTCAAAACCATAGCGGAATAATAAGAAAATTCAGGAACTAATCATTGCCGGAGAGTTAAAAGAAATAGGAAGCTATTAAGTTAAATGGTT
>JBAYHX010000442.1:0-2732 GCA_041665965.1 Candidatus Latescibacterota bacterium | reverse complement strand
TCCTGAGTGAAGGTTGATACTCCTGTTCCTGTTGACGAGTCAACGTAATATTTTCAATCTCCATTATATTCAAACCTGCGCGCTCCACAACATCGGACACCCGCTGAAGTGGATGCGAGGTCACTGCCCCCGCCCTTGATACAACACCCGATACATACAAACGAAAATATCTTGGCCTGACAAGGGATACAGAGATATCAAGCCCGCTGTATTTCCTGCTCACAAATTTCTTAACTATATCTTTCGCCTCTGCGAGTGAATGGCCGCTTACTTCCACAGTACCCGCTGTGGGAATATTGATCGTGCCTTCAGGCGAAACTGTCAGGTTGAACTGCCTGTCAAGTTCTCCCCAAAGATAAACATTCAGCAGATCGTCCGAACCGATGACATACTCGGTTGGGTCTATTTTATTCTTGTCGAAAAAAACCGGCAAAGCTTCCGGAAGAAACTGCTCCGATGTCATTTGTTTCGTACTTCCCTCTTCTTTTGTGATGCTGGGAATATCGACATTCCCAACTTCCATGCCTGCCTCCGGATTTACCGGCTGGTTTGCCATAGTCCTCAGACCGGGAAGATTGCTGTAATCTATCATTTGGTCTTCCAAAGACTGGCAGAGAGAAAATGGAGTAATAATCAACGCGCAGAGCATGACAAGGGGAAAAACGAATAGACGTTTTATGGAAAAACTCACAGACATAGCCTCCTTCACCATCAAAATATACTGCTACACCGCTCGAAATCAAACTATACAAAAATACGTGTCCGAAAGAGTTCTGTCAAATAGTAAAATCGAATCGGAAGTCTCAGCCTGAAATTAATTTGGGTTTTCTCCGGGCTTGTGCTGCTATCGCTACAAATTATCGGGCCGTTTCAGAAATTCCCGGTTTCAAAGGATGACGCAGAAGATTATACCAGTCTTTCAGTTGATCATGCCCCCCCTCTTCCCCGACATTGTAGAGAAGATAGGCATTGTATTCGCCGATCGTTGCTCCAGGCTGGATACCGATGCTGGGCCCCTTACTGTTGAATGGATATCTGACCCATATCTCACCGCCGTAATTATATGCGGTTGTCATCGAGGTACTATTCGGTCCATACGCCCCGGGGAAACCGATCGCATCAAATGCCAGATGCAGCGAGGCAAAACCATCTCCCGTTATCTTGCTGAAGAAACCCAGAAGGGCAGGATCACTTTCAAATGAAATTGCTTCCTTTTCGGGTGTCTCCACGGATTTTCCTTCCATCATCATGACAATGCCGGAAAAAGGGGCAAATAACCATTCGTCGTTTCTTACCGCCTTGATATCGACTTCCTTTTCCACATTGAGATGCGACTCCATAATGATATAGGGAATCCCGCTGTAGAAGAAATATGTCACCTCGATCATCACTGCCGATTGGGGCAAAGCAGGATAGATAGGAGCTACAGGGTAACCCCACCTTTTGACTATGGTACAGATGTGACCTTTTACAACAGTATAGTTGGGCGCCTCCGACCACATGGTGATACGGAAACGGAGTTCATCCACGAAATCCGGGTTATGGTGTAAACAGAGATCTTCTCCATGCCAGGCAAGATCAAGCTTATAATCTCCCGAATCGTTCGAAGCGTCGACTATTTTTGGCGGCATCTCTTTGGTTCTGCCCAGCCAGGTCTTCCCCCAGCGCTTGAATTCGATTGTCTTCAACTGGCCCATCACCGGGGAAAGGTTAACCTTATAGTAACTGTTTTCAATCTCGAGGGCATACCCCTCCCCGCGGGTTACCAGATCGGTTTTATATGACGGCGCTTTGATATCGGAAGAGGAATTTCCATAGAGCACCAGATATCTCTTCTTCTCATTGGCTTTCAAATCTGAAAGGAAAACAATCGTACACTTCTTTAAATTTCCATCCTGCGCCTCTCCATAAACCTGACAGGGTATTTCCTTTTCGGTTGTTTCTTCGATCACCCGTATTTCTTTTGCCAGATTCAGAATCTGCCCGCTCTTGAAAGAAACGTCTACATGGATCGGTTCACCCTTTCTGGCAAGACCGGCTTTTTCTTCCACTTCGAAGTGTTTGAAGAAACGCCATCCGCGCCAGTTGAGCAAACGGTCTTTCGGAAGCTTGTCCACAGCGCCCCATGCATTTGCCGGTATGACAAGACGGCTTAGATCTAGCTTCCTTTCTTCGACAGGCTTTGCAGCTGGATCGGCCTTCGTCGTCGACCTCACATGCAGCCTGCCTTCGACAGGATCGTCAGGTCCAAACCGAAGCACATCGCGTGCTTTTTTTGATAAACGGCTTGGCGACCAGGCCGGTTCCCAAGCGAATTCTACGGTTACAGTACCTGCCCCCGGCATGGCAAGGATCTTTTTGCGGACCGGTGAAGCAAGATACATTGTCTGAACGAATCCCCGATGAAAGGTGGTGGCCACAATCCGTACATCGTTATTCTTAACCCGAACGCTGTTGATCAATCCCAGATCGACAACGCTCAACGAATCGGAGAATCCTGCCAATGTAACGAATTGAGGATCTTTCAGTTCCTTTAACTGATCCCAAACCGCTTCTTCGGTAATGACACTTACCTGCGCACTGCTTGACACAACCCCGGCGGCCAAAGCAAACAGAACCACAAAGAAAGCTTTCTTTGTAACCATAGACCCTCTCAAACATGAGGAGTTAATCAACCATCATCGCAGCAAAAGAAGTTTCCGGGTATTAACCTGTTTCCCGGCGCGCATCTG
>JBAYHX010000441.1:0-2741 GCA_041665965.1 Candidatus Latescibacterota bacterium | reverse complement strand
TAGGGATATGGCTCGAACGGATGTTCCAGTCCTGGGACCGTGCCTATGGGGCAACGCTATCATGGTTTTTTAGAAGCAAGTTCCGCGGCGCGGCGTTCATCGTTCTCGTCCTCGCTCTGCTGGTGTCAAGTCTTGGACTTTCGAAATATATCGGGTTCGATTTCATCCCCTCAATTGACGAGGGGAGAATCGCTTTGAAAGTTGAGATGCCGAGCGGATACTCTCTTGATGAAACTGCAAAAAAACTCGAAACAATTGAAAACCGCCTCAAGAAATATGACGAAATATCTCACATCTGGACTACACTGGGAACACAGGGGCAGACAAGCATCGGGGTAAACCTTGCAGCCATGAATATCAAGCTGGTCGATAAAGACAAGCGGACGAAATCGAGCCGCGAAGTGGTGGATAAAATCACGCGGGACCTTTCTGATATTCCCAATGTCCGGATTCGAGTATCATCCGTTTTTTCCGTAACAAGCGGACGCGCAGACGTCGAATGCTATCTGGTCGGCCAGAATCTTGATTCCCTCATCGTATATTCCAACCGGATAGCCGACCTGTCCAAGACCATTCCCGGACTCATCAATCTCAATACGAGCGCACGGAGCGGCAAGCCGGAAATCACTATCACTCCCGACCTTATCAAGCTCAATGACGCGGGACTGACCGCATCTGCTCTTGCTGTCACGCTCAGGGGTTCTGTGGACGGATTGGTGACAACCCACTATAAAGACCAGGGCGAGGAATACGACATTCGCGTTCAGATGACACGGGAAACCATAGACAGTCCGGAAAAGCTGGCAGATATCCCTATTGTGGGTGCGTCGGGGACATACCTTCTTTCCCAGCTTGCAGAAATAACCTTTACCTCGGGATTTGATAAGATCGTTCATCAGAACCGGGCGGTAGCGGTAATGATCGAAGCGGATGTTGCGAAGGGTTACACCATGGGCGATATAACGAAAGGAATCACACGGATCGTTGACGATATGAATCTGCCCTCCGGATATCATCTGGTATGGGGCGGCATGGCAAAAGAAATGAACAAAACGGCAATGGATATGCTCATGGCATTCCTTATTGCAGTGGTTTTAACCTACATGCTTCTCGCGGCCATGCTGGAGAGCCTTACCCAGCCGCTGCTGATTCTGGGAACCGTGCCGCTGAGCATTATTGGGGTGCTGGGAAGCCTTCTGATTACCGGGCTGTCTATGAACATCATTTCCATGCTTTCGATTGTCATGTTGATCGGCATCGTAGTGAACAATGCCATTCTCCAGCTCGACTATACCAATATTCTCGTGCGGGAGCGGGGAAAAAGCGTGACAGAAGCGCTCCTCGAAGCCTGCCCCACCAAGCTGAAACCGATTATCATGTCGAATATCGCAATTGTGATCAGCATGGTGCCGATGGCAATGGGAAGCGGAGCTGCCGGTTCCGAATTACGCCAGCCGATGGGAGTGGTGACCATCGGGGGAATTATCGCCTCGACGCTGCTGTCGATCTATGTTATCCCGGTTGTCTATCACATGATTTCCGGAAAGAAACTGGTTCACGTAAAAAATGCCACACAGTCGGGAGTACAATGATGAATAAACGGTTCGTTCTCATTCTGATAACAGCGATGGCAACGTCGCTTCTCACGAACGTTCATGGATATGCCGAGACATATAATCTCACAGCCTTCCTTAACGCGGTGAAAGAACACAATAACGATCTGAAGCTGGTTGGGAAAGAGCGGGATACCGCCGCTGCCAAAGCAAAGGATGCGCGGTCCGGGGCGCTGCCATCGGTAGGTTTGAGTACAGGATATAACCGCAATTTCACGGATTATTACATGTACTTTGATTCCTCGGCGCTCATACCCGGCGCCAGCGGCGTGATCAAAGCTCCGTTCAAACGCGATAACGAATTCAGTTCCAGTATCGCGCTGCAGCAGACATTATTCAATCCACTGGTTGCAAACGCCATCACCGCTGCCAATCAATACCGCACCATGACTGACTACATCTACGATGCCGGTCTTGAGAACATCATGACCGGAGGAAAGAAATTGTTTTACCAGTGTCTTCTTCTGCAAAAGGTCATTGAGGTAGCCAAGTCCACAGAAACCAACGCGAAAGAAAATCTTGACATAACGAAGCTTAAATATGACAACGGGCAGACCTCCCATTTGGAATGTCTCCTGGCGGAAACGCGCTGGAAAAACTCTGTGACTGAAACCCGTAAAGCCGAGCGCAATATTGAGCTTGCTATGAATATGCTCAAGACCTTCGCAGGCATAGAAGTTAATCAGGATATTCAGATAGAAGGTGATTTGGACAGTATTCCGGAAGCGCCAAAAATTGTCAGCGTAGAAAGCGTGCTGGAAAAAAGACCCGATTATCTTGCGTTAACATGGGAAGAGAGGCTTCGGAGGACTGCTATGAAAGCCGCAAAGAATGCTTCTCTGCCGACAGTTACCGGAACTGTAGCGTTTTCTTATACCGCTCAGTCTGATCCATTTAAGCTGGATGAAGAGAATAAATTTTTGTTCGCGGGAGTTCAGATGTCCTTACCTATCTACACGGGTGGGAAGATTGGAGCGAATATTCAGCAGACAAGGATCGATCTTGAGAAAACAAATATCCGGATTGATAAAACCAGGCAAAACATTTCAACCGAACTTGAGAATATCAATTTGCGGATCACTGAGGCAAGGACACGCATCGAATCGGCGGTATCCATCCGGAATGTGG
>JBAYHX010000440.1:0-2760 GCA_041665965.1 Candidatus Latescibacterota bacterium | reverse complement strand
AACGGCACAAGCTGGACTGCTGTCAATACAGGGATGATGAACAATATTGTTTTTGCACTTGCTGTGAGCGGCGCGAATCTTTTTGCTGGAACTGATGGTAGTGGTGTTTTTCTCTCAGCCAATAACGGTGCAAGCTGGACTGCCGTAAACACGGGGATGACGAGTACGGCAGTTTATTCTCTTGCTGTCAGTGATACGAATCTTTTTGCAGGAACTTATGGTAGTGGTGTTTCTCTCTCAACCAACAACGGAACAAGCTGGGCTACCGTCAACACAGGGTTGACAAGTACCAGTGTTCTATCTTTTGCTATCAGCGGTATGAATCTTTTTGCTGGGACAGGTAATGACGGTGTTTTTCTCTCAACCAACAACGGCGCAAGCTGGACTGCCACGGGACTGACGAACACTACTGTTTATTCTCTTGCTGTGAGCGATACGAACCTCTTTGCAGGGACTGGTAATGACGGGGTTTTTCTCTCAACCAATAACGGAAAAAGCTGGACTGCCACGGGGCTGACTAACACTACTGTTAATTCTCTTGCCGTGAGCGGTACAAATCTTTTTGCAGGAATTTATGGTAGTGGTGTTTTTCTCTCAACCGACAACGGTATAAGCTGGACCGCTGTCAACACGGGTCTGACGAGCACTGATGTTCGTTCTCTTGCCGTGAGCGGTACAAATCTCTTTGTAGGATCTGGTAAAGACGGTGTTTTTCTTTCGACCAATAATGGTACAAGCTGGACTGTTGTCAACACAGGTCTGACGAGTACCATTGTTTATTCTTTTGCTGTGAGCGGTGCGAACATCTTTGCTGGAACTAATGATGGCGTTTTTCTCTCAACCAACCATGGTACAAGTTGGACTACTGTCAGCACAGGACTGACGAGCGGTAATGTTTTTACACTTTATGTAAGCGGCACGAATCTTTTTGCAGGAACTGCTTATGGTGGTGTCTTTAGGCTGCCATTATCAGAGATAGCCACCGGAGTGAAAGATGTGAAAGGCGAAATGCCCACTATATTCTCTTTGGAGCAGAATTACCCCAACCCGTTTAACCCATCAACGGAAATTGAATTCAGTTTGCCCAAGAATTCCCATGTTGCTTTGAGAGTATTTAATACTCTTGGTCAAAAGGTGGCTACCTTAGTTGATGAAAAGAAAGGAGCGGGCAGTTATCGGGTAAGATGGGATGGAACAGGTTTCCCAAGCGGTATTTACTTTTATTGTCTGGAAACAGGAGGTGTTACCAAGACAATGAAAATGCTTCTGATGAAATAGTATCTTTTTTAAGGTTTTTATCTTCACCCTTTATTCGCTTGGCATTACCCACGCCGGCCTTTGACCAGCTCCAATAACTGATCAAGATTTTATGTTAGGATCAGCAGTGAAAATTTGAGAAGAACAGAAGATCAGAAGAACAAAAAAACAACTGGATAAACAATCGACCGAAATTCCTTGGCAGAAAGGCAAGAAATATGTGCTGATATCAAGAATGCCAAGAGTAATATGTGTGTCAGAGTGTGTCAATTTGTGTCAGAATTCATGGTATTCATGACTTTCTTGTGAACTCTTTACAGTAGGTGATGAGTTTGTAAATGCAGAGGCTAAACTGTGTTATGATTGAATAACAATGAGTTGGTTGCGCACATCCAGATACTATACACATGACCATCGTACTTCTTGGGGTGGCAGTGAACTTTTAGCCCGGCCTCACCTGTAAATCGTATTGAGGAAAAAAGAAAGTTGAAGCGTTAAGTCTTTTTTATGTTTTGCTCAGGCGATTCTACGCCGCCGCATCTGGTCGAACAGCACCGCAAGAAGCAGGATGACTCCCCGTGCGACATACTGGTAAAAGGTAGGAATATTCAAAAGGTTCATGGCATTCTGCACTGTTCCCATAATCAGCACCCCGACAATGGTACCCAAAATTGTTCCGACTCCCCCGGTAAGCGATACACCCCCGAGAACACAGGCGGCGATAACATCGAGCGAAAGCCCCACCGAGGTATTCGGCTGACCGCTGGTCATCCGGGAAGCAAGCACAATACCCGCCAGACCGGCCATAAATCCCTGCAGGATGAAAATCAGAATCTTAATCCTGTCGACATGTATACCGGCCAGCCGCGCAGCTTCCATGTTCCCGCCCATCGCCAGGGTATTCCGTCCGAACGTGGTTCGATTGAGCAAAAATCCAAAGACCGCGAAACTGATAATGGTAATCCAGACCGGATTTGGAATACCGAAGAAGCTGCCGTTTCCAAGAACGAAGAAGGCAGGTTCTTTTATCCCGACAGCGGTTCCGTTCGACACGATGAATCCCAGCCCCCGCATGATCTGCAGAGTCGCCAGGGTAGTAATCAGCGCGTTGATTCCCAGCTTGGCAATTACAACCCCGTTGAACGCCCCCGCAGCGGCAGCGGCAAGGAGAGCGACCAGAATACCGATCGTCACACTGCCGGTGACATTGATCATCACCGCGGCCAAAACGCCGGAGAAAGCCACTATCGCCTCGACCGATATGTCAAAATCACCCGAAGCGAGACAGAACAACATTGTGCAGGCGATGATCCCCACTGTTGAAACGGAAAGGGCAAGGCCGATCATGTTCTGCCAGGAGAAAAAATAAGGGACAAAAAGCGAAAGGATAGAGAATAAAAGGATAAAGATCACCAGGATTCCTGCGTTATCCCATAAACCTTTCAGGAGAGTTTTCGGATTCATGGCTGCACCATTATTCACTGCCTTTTTCCTCGATTTTTT
>JBAYHX010000439.1:0-2764 GCA_041665965.1 Candidatus Latescibacterota bacterium | reverse complement strand
TCATGATCAAAATTCCAAACCTGATAATATCGGACTCACGCTGATTATCCGAAATATATCCGGCAGAGGGAAAACCAGGGGCAGAACGCGCAGTGTTCAGTCCGGTTAGGGCCGAAATCACCTTCATCGAGCGATGTTATCGTTTTTGAAAGAAGACGGGAAATGCCGTTAATAGTCTCCCCCGAACACGGGAAATCCTGCGTGACGCCACGGGTAAGGAAGTGAAGCGCCAGCCGTGAGGGAACTATGTCCTCCGCATTCCTGACCGCAAGCGCATAAAGACCCATCTGCATCTTATAGCGGCGTAAAAGATTTTCACTGCTTTCTCCTTCGCCGGAATCCGTTTTAAAGTCTATGACGGCAACCCGGTTCCCCGTTCGTATTTTCACATCCATTACGCCTCGAACCAGAATGTTTTCATGCAGGAAAGCGAACGGTTCCTCTTTCCTTATTTCTTCCGATCCTGCTATTACATTATAGAGATCGCTCCCGGTGAACCGGACAAGATGCGCTTTCAAATTTTCACGGAGATCCTGCGGAATATCCCGTTCGCTCAGATCATCAACGCTCGCGATAAGCATTCCTCTGTCACGGTAATCCCACCGTTCGAGCACACGGTGCGCCAAAAGTCCGTATTTGTATCCGAGGCTTTCCCTCCGTTCGCCCAGTGATGGTGGATCAAGCTTATGGACGTGTTTAAAAAGATAGAGCGCCGGGCAATTCAGATAATCCGCTACATGAGTTGGGCTGAGAGTTACCGGCCCGCCCGGATGCCATATTGGAGAAACCGGAGAAAACTGATGTTCATCCGTCAGTTCTGAAATGGAGACATTTTTCACAGCGTCAAGGACCTGTGTCCATTGATCGACCCCGAAGTCCGGCTTTGTTGTATCTTCCTCCCCTATTACCCGGCAGGAAAACAGATTCTTCGGGCAGCCTTCCCGCGGCTCGCTTTCGGGAGTGAGCGAAAGCGCGCTGTGAAGCCAGTTCATCCAGTTATCCTTTTCATACTTCCGGTCCTCATTTTTCGATGGTTTCCCTCCGGTGATTATCAGATGATCTTCCGCCCTTGTACATGCGACATAGAAAAGCCGCTTGCTTTCGGCAACAGCCTTGCTTTTTTCCAATTCCGACGCAACTTCGCTGGTCATCATCCTGACCATTTTTCCGGTCAGGGAACGGTAACTGAAACCGGGGCCGAGTTCATCATGGAACAGAAATGGATGGACATCATTTCTGGTTTTCGAGGAGCAGTCAGCCAGAAAGACAACCTTGTATTCCATTCCCTTGGCTTTGTGAATGGTGATGATGCTGAGAGCATCTCCGGGATTTTCCATCAGTTCCGAAGAATCCGCAGTCAGTTCGCCATTTCTGATAAGGCTGGCGAATTCAGAGAGCCTCCCGCCCTGCTCCTCGAAATTATCCGCTGTTTTCAGAATAAAGTCAAGGATAGCGAGCGACATCTCCCCACGGAGCGGATCGGCAAGAAGGGAAAGTGTGTACCCGGTTTCATCGAAAACCTGATCGAGAAGCTCGCGGATTGTTTTCCGGTCACGAAGAGAAAGAAGGTTCGAAAGAATTTTGCGGATTTGCGGAGCGCCTTTTCCCTGCGCCCATTGTTCTCCGGAAATATCCCTTTCGAGAAAAATATCCGAAAGATTTCCCTCTTTTCCTGCAAGATGCCGAAGACCGTAAAGCACATCGGCGTCCAGACCGCACAGCGGAGAAAGGAGCACTGCGGAAAAAAGAACCTGGTCTTCCGGATCGGCGAGCCACCCCAGCAGGTTGGCGATATCATATGCTTCCGGGCTTGCGAGCGGATTCCCCCCGGCGAGATTGACAAAGGGAATGCCGTGATGAAGAAGCGCCTCTTCATACCTTCTTGTCTGAGTTCCTTTTCGGAGAAGAAGCGCCATCTGGCTGTACGAATACCCGTATATTTCACTCAATTCCTTTGCCCGCAGGGCGATAAATTCCCCCTCCTGCATACGGCGGTTGTCCGCTTTCCCGATATCGAAAACGACGATTTCCACCGGAGAGGAGGGTTCATTCCTTTTACGGTGCGCTTTCATATCCGAATAGATGACCTCGAATCTGTTTTCCGGGTCATCCCTGCCCATGATCCTGGCGAATGTATGATTGATAAAATCGATAATGGCCGGGGTGCTCCGATAATTTTCCTTCAACGATTTGAAATCCACACTTGATCCGGCTATGAAATCGTTGAACACGGTAACATCCGCACCCCGAAACCGGTAAATGGATTGTTTCGGGTCACCCACAATGAAAAGTTTTACGGACGAGTTTCCGGAAATCATTCGAAGAATATCGAGCTGAAGGCCGTCCGTATCCTGGAATTCATCCACAAGAATATGTCTGAAAGAACCGGATACTTTCCTGCAGATGTCGGGATTGTTTCTGAGCAGACGCCATGTTTCGATCAGGCTGTCGTCATGGTCAAGGCGCGAGCGGGATTTTTTTAACTGAAGGAAATACTCCTCAAGACTCATGTACTCCTGAATAAGGTATGAAACCAGCTTTGGGGTGATATCTCCTTCCCTGCAGTTGTATTCACCGATCATTTCGAGAAAGGACAGGAATTCCACCATTCCATCTTTCACAAGTTCGGCGTCGGCTTCCTGCCCGGACCAGGCATCCTTTATATTTTTTCCCAGCCGGGGAAGATTCATCCGTGTTATTTCAATAAATGAACGGATATACGCGTCATCGATCCGGCCGCTTTTCATCATTTCAAGGATGTTTT
>JBAYHX010000438.1:0-2767 GCA_041665965.1 Candidatus Latescibacterota bacterium | reverse complement strand
TCCGGGGGAAGGATGTCCGTAGGACAGGAAGGGGGCTGCCTTCAAAAAAAGACTTTTGCAAAAGGCTCGAGTTTAAAAACTATTTCATCTCATTGTAACTATTCGAGAATAATTTTAATTTATCCGTTTCAATTACTAAATTCTGAGGTAATCTCATGATAAAAAAGGAAAAAAAAAGTCTTACCGTGCTCGCTGCGGCTGCTCACCCTGATGACATCGAGTTCACAATGTCAGGCACCCTCCTTCTTTTGAAACAGGCAGGAGCGGATATCCACATTTTCAACATCGCGAACGGCTCGTGCGGTACAGAGGAATTTTCCAAAGAAGAAATCATCAGGATGCGTGCAGAGGAAGCAGCCGCATCCGCCCGTGAAGCAGGCGCACATCTTTTCCCTTCACTCGCCGATGATTTGAATCTTTTCTATGAGCCTGTTCTCCTGGCAAAAGTCGCCTCTGTTATCAGACAATCAAAACCAGACATCATGCTCATCTCCTCTCCGGAAGATTACATGGAAGATCATCAGAATGCCTGCCGATTACTTGTAACAGCAGCATTTGTGAGAGGAATGCCCAATTATCTGACCGACCCGCCCATGCCTCCTTTCAATAACGAGATGGCTCTTTACCATGCCATGCCGCACGGTCTGCGTGACAGTTTGAGAAGACGGGTATATCCCGGTCAATATGTAAATATCAGTTCTGTCCTTGGGAAAAAACGAATAATGCTTTCTCAGCACCGCTCCCAGAAAGAATGGCTCGACAAAAGCCAGGGAATCGACGCCTATCTCACTCTTATGGAAACATTTTCCAGAGAGGTAGGACTCCTTTCGAAGAAATTCGAATACGCCGAAGGCTGGAGACGTCATTCGAACTGGGGGTATGGCCCGGATGGTTTTGATCCGCTGTCTGATATTCTTGGAGATTTATGCCGGACCGATCCGGATTACGAAAAATCCCTCGGATAATCTATAAAAGTTAAAGTCAATTTGCTTTTCATCATATTTTTATCATATAAATCATTCGCATCGCAGGTTCTGACAATCTTCAAATACTGTCGATTTGCGTCACAAGAATTTGGGTAATCGGGCAGAGAGGTAATCATGAAAACTGTAAAATGGGGCATCATCGGCTGTGGAGACATTGCAAGAAAACGTGTTATCCCCGCGCTGAAAGACCTCCGGACCTGTGAGCTGATCGCTCTTTGCCGTGCACGGGCGGAGCTGGCCGAAACCTGTGCTGCCGAGTTCGGCGTACCCGGATGGTATGCTTCCTGGACTGATATGCTCCGGGATTCGGAAATCGAAGCGGTATATATCGCCACACCGGTACATCTGCACTGCGAACAGACTGTTGAGGCGGCAGAAGCGGGAAAACATGTTCTCTGTGAAAAACCGATGGCTCTGAATACGGCTGAATGCGACCGGATGATTGCTGCTTGCGGAGCAAATGGAGTCAAACTTGGAATAGCTTACTACCGGCATTTCTATCCGGTAGTGGAAAGGATCAGGGAAATTCTGAACTCGGGGGAGATTGGCAAATCTGTCCTATGCCAGATGAACGCTTTTGAATACTATAACCCCGATCCCTCAGACCGAAGATATTGGTTTTTAAGAAAGGACCTTTCGGGCGGAGGGCCGATGTTCGATTTCGGCTGCCACCGGATCGAGGTTCTGCTGAACCTGTTTGGAAAAGAATCCTTCAGTGCGGGTTTTATCAGCAAGGTTGCATTCGAACGGGAAGTTGAAGATACCGCAACTGCATATCTTGGTTTTCCCTCCGGACCACGGGCGGTTCTTACCGTAACCCATGCTTCTTTCGAGTCGCGTGATACCCTTGACATCTTCGGGACAGACGGCGCTCTGCATGTACCGTCACTGAACAAGGAGATTCTGGTTGTAAAAACCCGTGCGGGAGAACGGATGGAGCAGCATCCGGCTCATCCAAACTTTCACCTGCCCCTTATCGCCGATTTTACCAAAGCGGTTCTGGAAAACCGTGAACCCCGAGTGGACGGGAATGCGGGAAGAGAAGTAAACCGTGTGCTGGAAAATATCTATAACGGCTGGAATTTTATAAAGTAAAGTTTTTCTCAAAAAAAAATTTTACCGGCTATTTCGGGAAAGAACCTTTATAAATAATGTCTGAACCACTGATGCGAATGATTCAAATGATAAAAGATGAGGAAAGATAAGAAGAAAGATAGAACAACTTCGTATACTTCATCAGCATTTGATGAGAGAATCAGGAATGTTCTCTGGTCAGCCGCTTGAATTCCAATTTTCTTCCTCCAAAATTTAGAAGCAGCCCTATTTCCAGGTTATAAGCTTCCAGGTAATTGAGGCACTGGGAAATATGTACATCTTCAAGTTGAGCAAGAGCTTTAATTTCAACCACGACCGTAGCATTTACCAGAAAATCGACCCTGCGCGTTCCGACCTGGACTCCTTTATAGAAAATGGGGATTTCCTTTTCTCTTGAGAACTCCATATCTTGACTTTCCAGTTCGTGCGCAAGGCAACGCTGGTAAATCACTTACTGGAAACCATTCCCAAGAATTTTATGCACCTCCATCGCACAGCCGATAATACGGGAAGTGACATCGGAATACTTGTATTGAGGTTTGACAAAATCGGCGTCCATGAAATGCCTGTCTGAACCACTGATGTGAATGATTCAAATGATAAAAAGATGATGGAAACAACATCATTAACGATATTATCCTGAATAATAAACACTCAGCGCACTAAAATGATCCAGTAAACTACCC
>JBAYHX010000437.1:0-2767 GCA_041665965.1 Candidatus Latescibacterota bacterium | reverse complement strand
TGAAAAAATGCCTATTTTACAATTACTTACAGATAACGATTATCCAGTTCTGATTTGTGATGATCCTAACCAATTGAATTTATTCAACTTCTAATTGGACACCAGTGATCAGACATATAAAATATCAATTAATTCTCCACTGTCAATTAAGGTTATGCAATGAAACTTGCAACAAGCATATAAGACCTAAATATTATACATAACAGGAGGTATCCGTATGAATTACATCAATTTGGCTTTGTTGCTTTTTATTACTTCACTCAGTGTATCTTTTGCTCAGGAGAAACCCTTCAGCCAGCTCGACCCCACTCCCTATGATCCGAAGACCGACGCCAATATCGACATGTACATTTCCAGCTGGATGGAATCAATGCCCCGTCATTCTCACGGTTCATTGATCGAGAGGGATATTCTTACCAAAGGCGATCCGCTGAATCCGAAATCGAGAGGCGCGGTAATGTCCTATTTCAACCGTTTCTGCCATGCCACTCTCGATGCCCGTAATCAGACATCTCCGACCAGATTAGCCGATGAGCAGGAGATATTCTACTTTCTTTCCGGCAGGGGAATTATCAAAGCCAGGGATAAAACAGGGGAAATATTCAAAGGCGTTGCCGTTCTTATACCAATGGGGATCGAGTTTACGTTAACCAACACATCAGACGAACCTTTGACCATGTTTCTTATCAACGAACCTGTACCTAAGGGATTTATTCCCAACAAAGATATTCTTTTAAAAGATATGAACAAAGTTCCATACACCTCATCGAATGCCCACTGGGCAATGAATTTCAAAGATGTTTTTTCAAAAGGCACAGGGACATCGGCGATTTCCTGTATTCTTATCGTTGATTTCCTCCCTATGACAATCGGGCAGCCGCACAGCCACGGCAACGGTTTTCAGGAGATTTGGACAACAATCGAGGGCGACACATCGTTTCTTTTGGGAAAACAGCTCAGAAAACAGCCTCCCGGAACCTGTTACATGATTCCTCCGGACGGTAAAACCCCTCATGCAAATATCAATGTGTCCGATAAGCCGGTAACATTGTTCCATTTCAGGAGAAACGCACCAGAATTCTGATGAGATAACCGAAAGAATGAACCATGCAACTGAACTTAGATAAATAATTTCGATTTACCGGTATGATAAGCAATAAAAAAAGCCTTCTTATCTTTATATAAAAAATAATGAAGGCTTTTTCTTTATTCTTAAAAAACTTTTAAAAAAAACTTGTCACATTAACTTGATAAATTGCATCCCTTATGGTTTGAGAGAGGATATTTTCGTCCAGTCATCGACGCTGTACCCCCCCTTGAGCTCTGTGCCGTTCACATTGACACGTCTGAGCATCATGACAGTGCCATCCTCGGTTGTGTAGTCATACCCGCCCATATGGATAACATAGTGTTTGCCGTTTATCTCTCCAAGATACGCATTCATGTGGTCATCGTGACCGACAAGAGTTACTCCGGGATCACAACCTTCGAGATACTGATATTTTTTCTCTCTTGGTGTATCTGCCGGAAAAACCACGGTATGATCGGAATAATGCAGCTCGAAAGCAGGCCAGTTACCCATATAAATTCCGAATGTCCGCACAACTGCCCGAAGATACCCGCAGCAGTGCCAGTTGTTTTCAGCATCATTCCACCCGTAGGGATGATAGAGAAGTTCAAACAAGGTGTTTATCATGTTCCTCTGGCTAAATTTTTGAAATCCGACACATACTTTTGCATCGGGCTTAATCCAGCCATTGACGAATTCAAGAGTACCGTCCGGTTTTCTATTGGGAAGGAGTACATGGTATCCCTGGCCGGTATTTTTTACCAGTTTATATCTTGAACCCAGATAGAGATAAGATACTAATGTGTTGAATTTTTCGCTGCTGTAAACAGGTATCCTGTGCGTAACGGCAACGACAAAATTCTTGTCGTTGAGGTACTTCCTGATTTTTGACGGGTTTGCAAAAGCGATATTGGAAGCCTGTACCCACCCGAATGCAGTCTCGCTTCGCACATAATACCAGTCTTTATCCTTTGATTCGTGGAGAATGGCAACGGGAGATGCAACATCTGCTGAAGATGTTTGAATACCCCTTACATACCATTCACCCGGACTTTGACCGAATCCTTCCTCATAGGTCGGAAAAACGCGCATCATTGCATGAACGGTAATGATGCCGTAGCGCGGAGTGATGACTTCAGGAATCAAACCCGCATCGGTCATTTCGTATAAATGATTTTTGAAATCATTCTCGAATTTTTTCCCGCGGCTGTCAATAAAAACATTCGTCTCGAGATAGTTACGATGAATGATGAGCCGTGCTTTCAGACTGTCTCCCGGAAATGACTTCATCGACAACGGATCTTCGATCTTGTACTGGACACCTGTCATGTCATTATACTTGATGACATCATCGAGGGAAACCTGAGCGCCGTTGATATCTTTTAATTTCTTGATCCTTTCCGCCAACAGACCGCTCCTCTGATTAATTTCAGCAATCTGGGAAGGAGTAAGCATTATTTTGTCCGGATCAGTTTTGATATGAGACAGCCAAAAACCTGGCGTCTGCATCTCTTGTGTTGTATTCGGCGACACCTTTGGCGCATTTTCATATTTGACTTGCTGGCACAAGGCAGTTCCGATTTGCAGCATAAGCACGAGAATAAACATGATGGATGATCTGATACAGGTCTTCATCATTGCAAATCCCTTTATTAATCAGTTAGAAGCATGAATTATCAGGGTTTTATTTCGGTAATC
>JBAYHX010000436.1:0-2771 GCA_041665965.1 Candidatus Latescibacterota bacterium | reverse complement strand
TCCTTATCGTTAATCCTGTCAATCTTGTTAATCCTGTCCAAACAGCTTCTTTTTATTTCTTCGTCGTTATTTTCGCGTACGTGATGATTACCACCCCCGGTCAGTTTTCCATCCCGCTGGTCATGATGTCGAGGAATCCGTGTGAGACTTCCACTAAAGTCGGCGTTTTATCCCAGTCATTATGATACCGCGCTATTGCAGCGGAGAGGTATTCCTTTGAAATTCCCCCTTTTTTCCCTGGTTTTGGAAGAACTATCAACATGGTCATGAGTTCACGGTGGGTAAGGCTTAAAGATTCAAAGGCATCGTTGTAATTGGTTTTGAAATAACATGCTCCGTCTGATCGCAGACCGGTATATCCATCCATCATACATATATTCTGGCCATCCAGAGAAAACAGCACCGGTATCTTGTTTGCTATAAGAACATTTAATGCGCGTGTCGAACAATCTTGAATAAGATATGCTTGAAAATTATAACGCAGGGCAAATTTCCCGATATTCTCGAGACGGGTGAATGTTTTTACAAGCTCCTCATCATTTTTGTCTAAATCCATGGGAAGCTGTGTTGCCATACTTTCCATTTCCAGCTTCCTATATTCCAGTTCACCGGGAAATACTCGATAATACATAAATAACTGTTCGACTATACCATGACTGTCCATCTTTGGAAGTTCAATCTCTGCTGTATTGGGAAGTTCGTCGGGATTGATAGTATCCATACGGACAATCGAACCAGGATCCGCAAGCTCGGATGGCAGAGGAATATATTGCATGAATTTAATCATATCGTCTTTTACCCTTCTGCCAATCAACTGGGGTGAAGCAGATTCTGGAAACGAGTTCTGGACAATTCTCTGGATCAAATTCTTCTCTACTTCTATAAATGCAATGCTATAGACAAAGGTATCATAATTTTTTCCAAGAGAAGAATAGATAACCACATCCGCCCCCATCGCCTTCCCAACTTCCACCGCCAGTTCGCGAGTATTCACCCACTCCGGTCTTTTCGTATTTTTCAGATATTCTTCGGATTTTTCACGGTCGATAATTTCAAGGCTGCCTTTGCGGTTCAATTCCCGGATCATACATCCGGCAAGAACATCGGCGACCGGACGGTGGTTATCAGTCCCGATATGCGGCGATGTAACCAGTATTTTTACCAGTTTTTGCTGTTGAGCATGTGAACTGAACGGCAGAAAAAATAGTGAAAGAAAAAGAATAAAGAAGCGGCGCATAACTATTTTCCTTTGGGGACTTTTACAGAACTCCCTATTATAATTATTTTTACGTTTATTATTCCAAAAAGATTCACGAATAATATTCTCATAAAAGTTACAATAACTTACCAAAAATGCAATTCATCGGCAAGTCATTTTGATTTTCGTGCAGGAAACGATATATTACCGGCAAATTGATTAACGGTTGTTTCAAAATTCTCATATAGATGAGGCATTCGATGATCTTAATCACTTCTTTTTTCTCTTATCGTTTGTTTCAATTTGTCCACTGCATGATTATACTTTGGGTTGCATTGCTATTTGCCGGATGCGCAGGTCTCTCTACCATTCCCAGAGAAATGGAACCTTCTCAGGCTTCAAAATTGCTCGAAACAAATCCCGATAAATTAAATCTTGTTATTCTTGATGTCCGAACCAAAAAAGAATTTGATGCAAGTCACATCGAAAAAGCCATTAATATCGATTTCTATTCCCCCACATTCAAAAGGGAATTGGGTAAACTCGATAAGACCAAAAGTTATCTCGTATACTGCCGCTCCGGAAACCGCAGCGCTGAAACGCGGATCATAATGGAAGAACTGGGATTCAGAAATATCGCTTACATTACGGGCGGGATTTTAAAATGGGAAAACGAGGGATATCGGACAGTGACTACCGAAATGGAGAATGAATCGAAGTAAAAAAATACCTAAAGAAAAACTCATTGAGCATTCGTTACCACATAGTCTTTCGTTGCTACCACCTGGTTTGTAGCGAGCAGACGGGCATTGGCGCGATAAGTGCCTTCTCCGAGCATATGAAGATATGAACCTACTACCACATGCCCGGACTTGCTCGGATTAGTCAAATATACTATATGCACCTGGTCAAAACCGGTTTCAGAATTTTTCTCAATTTCCAAATTGATGTTTGAACCTTTCATATCATCTTCGGTCTCAACCCGGTAATAAATCGTTACACCATTTATGTTGGGATTGTTGATGAATGAGGTTGTTTCCCCTGTAATATTCCAACCGACGTTTCCTGTTCCGAAGGTAACAGAATCGGTATAAACCGCCGATGTCGTGTTATCGCTGCCACATGAAACGATGAAAAAAATACCGGAACAGAATAATACTGCCCTTAAAATCGATTTCATTCTTGAACTCTCCGGAAGTAAATGCAAATATATTCTTTAAAAATTTTAAATATAAGTTCATTATCAATTATTGAAATTTCCTATTCATATATGATCATATCGGGCATGAAGATTGTTTTGTTTCTCCTTCTCCCAGAAAAGATACAAATGTACTATCCGACCAGAACGGTCTGGGGGAAGGAGATACCGGAGCCTTCTCTTTAAGCGGAGGTATAGGTAAAAGCATTGTTTTGGGGGGAATTTTTTTGATAGTAACCTTTGGGACGGGCGGTTCGCCAAGAGCTCCTTCCACAAAAGCGACGGCATTCCCTTTTTTATCACGGAAATACCCGCGCTTGAATGAACCCAGATATATTCCGTTAAATGAATATACCCCGTGCCTTTTCAGAAATG
>JBAYHX010000435.1:0-2781 GCA_041665965.1 Candidatus Latescibacterota bacterium | reverse complement strand
ATTGTCCCGGAAATCCGTACCCTGAAAGTCCGTCCTTTCGCCGACCTGTGGATCGAACTGTATGAAACCGCTTACGGGGCTGTTGTGAATGTTCCCGGTTCGCCTTACCCCATGGGGCCTTCTTCGGGAGGCTCGGGAGTGATGACCTACTGGATGATTATCGCCGATGCGGCGCGCCTGCTTGCAAGGAGCGGTAAATCGTTTACTGTCTATGGAGATGAACCATCATTGAACCCGGACGCCGCTCAGGTCAACCTGAACAATCCCCTTGGCGAACTTTACTATGAAAAGGCAATCGCACAGCAGAGAACAGTCGATAATGAGATAGACCGTATCGGCCGTATCGCAACCATGGCCGTTCATTCGGTTCTCCGGGGCGGCAGGCTCTATATTTACAGCCGTTATGAACCCTACGCCTGTGCGGAGTGCTTTGCCCGCAGGGGCGGCCTCGGCCTGGCATTCGGCGTGTATGGCCCGCCTGACAAGCTCGTGCTTATGGATGATCCGGTACAGCTCGGGAAAATGGATCTGCGGTTCAAACCGACCTCGAAGGATACGGTTATCATGGGGCTTGCCCGTCCCGATGACCCTGACGACGTTGCCTCGCTCGATTATTTCAGGAAAATCGGCATGAGAGTAGCCTCGATCGGCCCGGCGACCCGTGGCGGCGTAGTTCCCGGCGGACGGACGGTTCCCAAAGAAACCGATGTTCATGTGGGAGACGCCTGTGACACGTACGGCCTTTTTGCCATTCCCGGGGTGAAACAAAAAATCTGCCCCACTTCCGGATTCATGGTCAACCAGTTCCTCTGGGCGATCTGTCTGGAAATCGCCGAACAGATCATCGACCGTACCGGTACTGTCCCCGCAATCTATCTCAACGGCGCGATCGAGGGGGGCATGGAAAGATCAGACGAAGTGAAAAAACTGTTGAGAGAACGGGGATACTGAAAGAAAAGCGGAATCCCCAAAAATCAGCTTTTGTGATGTTATTCTATTCCATTTTATCAATATTTCTTTTGCCTTCTGCTCTAGCAAGTTGGGCAAATTGTATTTAATCTCCGGCAGTTTGGCGCTCTTTTTTAAACCAATGGAGTTTATCTGAATATATTCGATGAAAAATCGTCTCTTGGAGGCAGTCATGGGTAATACCAGCCGTCGTGAAATGCTCAGAAACAGCGCTCTCGCGGGTGCCGGTATCGTTGCCGGAAGCGTTTACTGTCCGCCCGCCGTTTCAGCAAATTCTGCATCGTTAACCGGTGAAAGCAAATGGGACAGCGAGTATAATTTCGGGCATACCATCCGCTTTATGGATGAATACCTTCAGGGCACCCTGAAAATTCTCGGCTCTCTCGGCGGAGAGATCGAACATATCGGAGAACTATCCGGCCGGGCGGTCAGTATCATTAAAAATGGGGGAACTGTCTATAATTCTGCCAACATCGGACATATGCCCTCCACTGAGCAGAGCGAGAACCGTCGTGGAAATCCCCGGGTAATGAAAGATTACAAAAAGATGACCGCTTCCAAAAACAAGGCCGAGATGCTGGAAGCTTCCTTCGACGACCTGAAAAAAGGGGATATGATAATAACCTGCTATTGCAACAAATCCCTCCGGGAAGCCCGGGATCGTGGAGTTTATGTTGTATCGGTTCCGGTTAATTATGTCAACAATGAGTTCTGGCCCGATGGATATGTACTCCCCAACGAAGATAATCTCATGCTGAAAGATGTCTCCAACGAGATCCTCCACAGTTATATCCCCTATGAGCAGGGGCTGGTGCATCCGCCGGAGATACCCTACATGGCGATCTGCCCTTCCTGCACCACATCGCTCGGAGCTCTTTACTGGATGCTCTCTGCGGAAATTGCGAACAGGCTCGCCGACCCAAAAGCGGTCAAGAACGACATGAGCGCTGAATACCTGGATATTTTGACCGGACGGGTGCGAAGGATAAAAGCTCACCGGGATCATATCCGTGAAACCGCCGTCGAAATGACCCGCCGGGTACTTGACGGGGGAAGATGGTTTGTGCGAAGCAGCGAACACACCGGTCTGGCAAGTGAACTTGAACGGGTCGCTTCCGGCCCCTGGATGCCGAATACCGGGGATTGGAACGCCAGGAAAACGCGGAATATCATGCTGATAAGCGCCATCTCTCCCTCTTTTCCGGAAGAAATCAAAATCGCGCTGGAAAAACAGGTGGAGGGAGCTTTTGTGATCGGTATCGGGCCGGCCTCGCTTGACGGTTCACTTCCCTCCGGGCGTCTTATCGATATAGCGGATGCGGGATTCGATAACTTTTCGCCGGAATCCGGCGGGATTATCAGTATCAACGGGCGTAAGGACACAATTTGTCCTGCCTCGGGGATCATGAGCAATATCATTCAGCAGATGATATGCGCTCAATGGGCGGATGAGATGGCCCGGCGGGGTTCGGTTCCTTATTTCCTCATGGGGAACTACCGTAAAGGAAGGATTTTCAATCCTCTTCTTCAGCCCTCGGCTGAAAAAAGAGGATATTAATAGAGCTAATTGCAAAAGTCTGTATTTGAAGGCAGCCACTTTTCTGTCCTCCGGGCATCCTTCCCCCGGAGGGGGCAGGACACATCTTTATCGTGCCTGCGAAGCAGCTAACACTGTGGAGCAACAACTTCCCTCGCCCCCTTTGGGGGTAAACGAAGTTCTCGCAACGCTGAAAGAGATTGAGGGTTAGGGGGCTGAAGTAATAAAACTTATCTTTTTTTCGTTTCCAAAACGACTTTTGCAATGAGCTCAAT
>JBAYHX010000434.1:0-2792 GCA_041665965.1 Candidatus Latescibacterota bacterium | reverse complement strand
GATTCCCATGCCGATTGACTGGGCGCCTTGCCCCGGATATATCCAAGCAGTTTTTGCCATTAATACCTCAAAAGAGTCGAGCCCCAGGTCATTCCGCTTCCAAACGCCACAAGAACTGCTATGGAGCCTTTCTTCAACAGATTCTTCTCCATAATTTCGGACATTGCAATCGGAATAGTGGCGGCAGATGTATTTCCATATCTGTCAATGTTAACGTACGCTTTTTCGGGGGGCATATCAAGTTTTTTTGCGGTGCTTAAAATGATTCTCAGATTTGCCTGATGCGGAATCAGCAAATCGATATCGTCTACTGTCAGAGAATTTCGCCCCAGAATTTCTTGTACCGCATCAGCCATCGAGGTAGTTGCTTCTTTATAGAGACCCTTGCCGGTCATTTTCATGAAATGCATACTGCCGGCAACCGTTTCTACGCTCGCAGGAAACCGTGAACCGCCGCCGGGCATATAAAGAAGATCAGTATTTGAGCCATCGGAGTGAATAACGTTATCGACTATCTTTCCGCCTTCACCCCGCCATGACACAACAGCCGCTCCGGCGCCATCGCCGAAAAGAACACAGCTGTTCCGGTCAGTCCAATCCATGATACGTGACAATGTTTCAGCGCCAATGACCAGAACATGTTTCGCCAGACCCGCGGTTATCATGGAAGAAGCTATTGTAAGCCCATAGATGAATCCGGTACAGGCAGCTGATATATCGAACGCGGCGGCATTATTAGCCCCAATCATATGCTGAACAAAACAGGCGGTTGCAGGAAATCCCATCTCGGGAGTCATGGTTGCAACAATAATAACATCAATATCCGAAGGCTTTAATTCCGCATTATCGATAGCTTTTATCGCCGCGTCAGAAGCAAGGCTCGCGGTTGTTTCATGATCTTCTGCAATATGCCTGGTGACAATTCCCGTTCTTGTTCGTATCCACTCATCGGTGGTTTCAACCATCTTTTCAAGATGTCCGTTATCCCAAACCTGTGATGGAACTTTGAATCCAAGCCCTGTAATTACCGGGTAATTATTCATTGGTTAAATTAGTATTCCTTGTCAGCTCATTTTTAATAAGCACGTTCACCTCCTCAAAAACAAGTTTCCGTGCCACTTTGATTGCGTTAGTGAATGCCACAGGAGAGGAATTGCCGTGGCAAATTATACAAATACCGTCCACACCCATCAGAGGAGCACCCCCATAAAACTCGGGACTCATTTCTTTTTTTATTTCTTTAAACATCGGCTTCATCATCAGGGCAAGGAATTTACGCCCGGTGCTGCGGTCTGATTTTTGTCGAAGCTGATGGGTGACAAATCCAAAAACACTCTCGGCGAATTTTAACAGTACATTTCCTACGAAACCATCGCAAACAACCACATCTGCCTTTCCTTTGAAAATATCACGGCCCTCGACATTACCGATAAAGTTGAGACTGGATTTTTCTAGAAGAGAGTATGTTTCGCAAGTGAGTTCATTCCCTTTTGATTTTTCTTCTCCGATATTTAATAGCCCAACACGGGGATTCTGGTACCCGAATACATGACGGGTAAAAAGTGATGCCATGACTGCAAATTGATAAAGATGAACCGGTTTGCAATCGGTGTTTGCACCCATATCGAGAATGGCTACCGTGTTCTTTTCGGAAGGGATCATCCCCATGATTGCCGGTCTCGACAAACCCGGCAGACGTCCCATATAGAGGAGAGAAGCCGCCATAGCTGCTCCGGTATTCCCCGCCGCAATAACCGCATCAACTTCACCGGAATGACAGAGTTTGTTGCAGATCACGATTGATGAATTCTTTTTTGACCGAACTGCCATCCCCGGGCTTTCGGACATATCAATAATTTCATCGGCGTGAACGATCTGAACACGATCCAACAAATCGCTGTAAAGAAATGGAGAATGCTTCTTCCGATCTTTCGAATCAACGATCCGGTCAAGGCACTCCCGTACCATTTTCTCATTTCCTACAAGCTTGACTGCTACATCGGGATACAATCGCACCGCTTCAAGGCTTCCCTCAATTTGATTATCCGGGAAATGATCGCCCCCCATGGCATCGACTGCTATCCGTATCATTCTACCTGACATGAGTTAACCGATTTATATTTCTGCGGGTTCAATAATCTGGGTTCCCTTGTAGAACCCGCACTCGGGGCATACCCTGTGCGGCATTACAGGCTGGCCGCAGTGAGCGCATGTGGCAACAGCGGGAACATCAAGTGTCCAGTGGGCCCTTCGCATTCCCTTACGGGATTTCGATGTTTTTCGTTTTGGAACAGCCATAAAGACTCCTTTCAAAAGTATTGTTATTTTTTTTCAACATTATTTTTTAAAATTTCAGATAAAGTCCCCCAGCGGGGATCAGATGTTTTTTGCTTACATCCGCATTCTTCTTCGTTCAGATTTTGTCCGCAGGCAGGGCATAAACCCTTGCAATCCTCACGGCAGACTGGTTTCAACGGCATGGAAAGGATTACTGAATCACGGACATATTCCGATATATCAAGATTAACAACATCATGCTCAACGTACAGGAGATGCTCCTCTTGCATGATTTCTTCTTCTTCGGTTAATTCAGGAGCAGAAACTCCTATGGACAATTTTTGTATAACAAGAGAGAATGTACCTGACACATCTGTATCGAAAGGCTCAAGGCATCTTGCACAATTAACTGTTACCTGTGCAGACACTTCCCCTTTCACCATGACAAGGTCATTGTCACGGTGTACCGAGCATGTAACTTGAATATTTTCATCCAACGAATAATCATCGCTTTG
>JBAYHX010000433.1:0-2798 GCA_041665965.1 Candidatus Latescibacterota bacterium | reverse complement strand
CGATACCGAAAAGATGCCGAAGATCGTCAAGATTATATTCCCGCAGATCGTGATTGTCGATTTCCACGCTCCCTTTCAGGGGATCGAAAAATCGTGGAAGCAGATCAACAAGAGTCGATTTCCCGCTTCCCGATGATCCGACCACTGCTACGGTTTCTCCGGCTTTGACAGTGAAATCGATATCCCGGAGAACCGGCACTCCCGGGTCATATTCAAACCAGACATTGTTGAACTTTATACTTTCATGAAAAGAATCGATAGGGCGGGGATGGTCAGGGATAACTAAATCGCTCTTCTTGTCCATTACAGCGAAAACACGCTGCGCTGCCGAGATGCCCACCTGCATTTTGACATTTACATCTGAAAGACGTTTTATCGCCTGCATCAGCATGAACACAAAAGCAATAAAAACAATAAATTTATCAGCATCGAGATCTCCCTTGTGGTCGAGCACCATCGATCCCCCGATCCAGAGGATGAGTACCACAATAGCCACTCCGAGAAATTCTGTTACCGGAGAGGAGAGCCTTCTTATCCTGAACAGCCGGATGAGGGACCGAAAGTATGAATTATTCGCAAGGTTGAATTTCTCTATTTCGAATTTTTCCATTGCAAATGCTTTAACAACTCTGATGCTCGATATGGTCTCTTCCAAAACCGAGGTCAGCGCAGCAATACGGTCCTGGCTTGTGGTGGTGCGGCGGCGAAGTTTCTTCCCGATGCGCATGATAATGTAAAGACTGGGCGGCGCCACAAGAAAGGTGAAAAGGGTGAGCTTCCAGTTAATAACCACCATAACCCCGAGAAGAACGGCTATGTTAATCGGCTCTTTTATGAGGTCAATAAAAGCGCTGTTAAAATTATCGTTTATCGCGTTGCAGTCATTGATGACACTGCTTATCATGTCCCCGGTTCTTCTTTTCTGGAAATACCGCAGGGGAAGACGATGGTATGCCGCATAGACGTCCTGGCGGATATCCCGGACAACTCCCTGCTCCACATGAGCCATGATATAGCCCTGCAGATATGAAAACAGGTTTTTGAGAAATATTACGAATATAATGAGGTAACAGAGCCTGGTAAGAATTTCATGCGGATTTCCATAACCCATAAGAGAATTGAAAGCATCCTGCAGGCCGGCTTTCCATTTCCCGAATAATTCAGGGGATAACCCTTGCGGGGAAACGGTCTTTACTACCGTTTCAGGTTTGAAAATGGTTTTCATGAACGGACCGATCAAATACACACTGAATCCGTTCATAAAAGCATAAAGGATCGAAAAGAACACCGATACGGTGAAAAGTATCTTATATCTGGATATATAGCATAGTATCCTGTAAATCTGTTTCATATCTCTCCGCAAACTTTATTCATCGACAGTTATTTAATAATGGTTGAAAGAATGCCGTTATCGTCGTCAGTATTCACTTCGAATGCGGGCTTTATCGGCCCTTCGGCGCGGCCTTCCACAAATTGACGGACCAGGGGATTATCCGTGGCATCGAGATCGGCAATTGACCCGGTATAAACGATCACACCGTTATGGATCATGGCCACACGGTTTGCCACCCTTCGTACACACGACATATCATGGGTGACCACCACAGAAGTGATGGAAAGCCGATCTTTCAAATCGACAATCAGCAGATTGATACTGTCCGAGGTGATTGGATCAAGGCCGGTTGTCGGCTCGTCGTAAAGAATGATCTCCGGTTCCAGAGCTATCGCACGGGCAAGCCCCACCCGTTTTTTCATCCCTCCGGAGAGATCGGCCGGCAGATGACGTTCTATCCCTTTCATACCCACCATACCGAGTTTTTCTGAGACAATTTTCCGAATTTTTCCCGGCTTGACTGTCGAATGCTCGGCAAGACCAAGACCGACATTTTCTCCCACAGTGAGTGAATCAAGAAGCGCCGCACCCTGGAAAAGAAACCCGAATTTCTTCCTTATCCGGTAAAGATTTTTTTCATCTGCACCGTTGATATCTTCTCCGTCCACAAGAACCGTGCCCCTGTCCGGGCTGATAAGCCCCACCATGAGTTTCAGAATGACGCTCTTTCCCACTCCCGACTGTCCAATAACAGCCAGCGTTTCCCCACGGAAGACAGAAAGGTTCAGACCGCGGAGAACCTCTTTTTCCCCAAAATGCTTATAAACCTTTACGAGTTCGATTGCCGGTTTCGACACCTTGCGTTCAATCCTGAAATGAATGTGAAAAACTAATGATTCCGGTACTCCATATAGTATAAGATATTTGCTTATTTCAATTCATGCAATGTATAAAAGAAACAAATTATTAGTTGGAGACCAAAATATCATTGGAATAACACCAAAAAGGGCGGGTTTGGAACCCGCCCTTTGCAGTTTACAGCAGTTTATGGCGAGAGAATGTTATTTCAACAACAGCATCTTGCCTGTTTTGGTGAATTTGTCAGATGCAAACTTGTAAAAGTAAAGACCGGAGCCAAATTTTGAGCCGTCAAATTTCACCGCATGGACACCGGAGCTTACCGTGCCGTCCACCAGGGTGGCGACTTTCTGGCCGGAAATGTTGTAAATCGACAGTTTCACTCGAGAAGGGGACGAGAGCGAGTAGCTGATCGTTGTTTGTGGATTTGCCGGGTTTGGATACGCTGTAACGAAATCGGTTCCAACCTTCGATTCAGCTTCCGGCTCCTGTTTCTGCGCGCCGGTTCCGAAAACATCGGTAAACTTCGAAGGATCATACGAGCTTCCCGCAAATTCATACGCAAGCCGGAGAGCCGGAGAACCCGGATTGATCGCTTTGGCCATAT
>JBAYHX010000432.1:0-2798 GCA_041665965.1 Candidatus Latescibacterota bacterium | reverse complement strand
TTGCCCTTTTACTTGTTCCTGTATACCGGTCTTATTTTCGCCCGCGCATATCAGCTGATATTTTATACCGCATGCTGCAATTTGGAATACCGACCATTTTTACCATTCTGGCAATGCGCATTATGGATTATTCCGACCGCTTTTTCATTAAGTATCTCCTTCCGGATGGGGACAAACAAAATGGGTACTATGCGGTTGCATACAGCCTCGGCATGGTAGGTATTATGGTATTTGTCAATTCCTTCCGGCTGGCCTGGCAGCCATTCTTTCTTTCTTTGAAGGAAAATCCCGATGCGCGGGCGATTTTCTCGCGGGTGGCAACCTATTATGCCATGTTTATCGGTATGGTGTTTCTGGGGATAACACTTTTTCGTAGTGAATTGTTCCATATCTACGCTCCGAAATTTCCGGTCGGGCTGGCAGATATCATCCCTTATGTGGCGATCGCGTACATCCTCGACGGATTTTATCTTATCATGATTGCAGGAATATTTATACGGGAGAAGACAATCTATCTTCCGCTGGCAACTGCTGCAGGAGCAGCGGTGAATGTTATATTGAACATAATAATTATCCCGATGCTTGGTATCACCGGGGCGGCAATAGCTACTATTGTGGCGTATATGGCGATGGTCGCAGTTCTCTATGTAATCTCGAAACGTGTGTACAGGGTGGATTACGAATTCGGACGCCTCGGCATAGTATGCATAGTAACTGCTTTTGCTGCAATGCTTCCCGAATTCATATCACCACAAGGTTCCTTTGAGAATATTTCCATGAGAGTCGCGCTGATTTTCCTGCCGCCGGTGGTCTATCTCGCAAGTGGATTTATCCGACCGGAAGAGTACCGCTTTTTAATTCGGCGCGGGAAAATAGAATGATACGGGGTTCAGATGAAGGACAGTGACCGTGAGCTGTTTCTGAAAGCTCTTGATAATTTGCCTAAAGACATACAGAGCGCAAAATATGAGTCCAATCCTCCAAAGGAGAAACTGACCCGCCCAAGAGCAGTTCATGACCTTACCATCGATCTTCATGGCTGCACGAGGGATCAGGCGCTTGCTCGCTTGCGCGGTGTTTTGATCCATGCAAAAGGCAAGCGTTTCCGAATCCTTGTCATTACCGGACGTGGTAATAACAGCGAGGGCGGGATAGGAATACTGAAGAATGCGATTGAGAATTTTTTACAAAAAGCAGGTTCTCCTTTGGTTCGGGAGTGGAGGATTGCCGCTCCCGAATTCGGCGGCGACGGGGCATTTGAAATCATATCGAAATAAAAGTTTAAAATAATGAGCTAATTGCAAAAGTCGTTTTGGAAAAGAAAAAATGATAAGTTTTATTACTTCAGCCCCCTAACCCTCAATCCATTTCTCTCAAAGGGGGCAAGGGAAGTTGTAGCATCACAGTATGTTACTGCCCCATCCGGGGCAAGGGTGTCCGTAGGACAGAAAAGGGGCTGCCTTCAAATACAGACTTTTGTAATGAGCTCATATTAATCATGTTAATCCTGTCTAATAATTCTTCTTTTGCTTTGCGGACATTTCGAGAGATATATTCCAAAAATTTCATTATACTGAACAATGAGTTCAGTTTTTCAGATCGACGGTTGGAATCCCCGTTTCAGGTTATCTATAAAAACACGTATTCCTATTGACCGTGAATCTTTTATTTTTGTATTTTAACATAGATGGGACACGGGAATAACCGGCATCGTCTATTTATTCGATCCAATCATTTTTTAATAGTATTGCGAAAGGGGTATCAATGAAATATATGTATCTTTCTGTAATTGTCATTACGGCATTTTCCATGGTTTTTTCTTCCTCCTGGTCAAAGCCTTTACCAGAGAAAACCCTCAAGACACCTCCAGCGCCCATCGCGCCCTTTACCAAAGTTACTCTGAAAAATGGACTGGATGTGATTGTGAAAGAGGTGCATTCTGCCCCAATCGTAGCTGTCTATTTGTGGTGCAACACCGGGAGCATCAATGAAACACCCGTCGAACAGGGCATCTCGCATTTCTACGAGCATATGTTTTTCAAAGGCACCGAAAAGAGAGGGGTAGGCGAGATAGACCGTGCGGTCAAGAGTCTGGGGGGATATAACAACGCATTTACCTCGAAGGAATACACGGCATACTATGTGGTTCTTCCATCGGAAAATTTCAATCTTGCCGCAGATGTTCTCATCGATGCCATCCGGAACTCCACTTTTCTCGAAGAGGAAATCGAAAAGGAGCTGGGGGTTATCAAAGAAGAGATGAACCGCAAGGAAGACGATCCGATGAGCAAACTGTACGAGGAGATGTTCAAAGTCATGTTCCCCGGTACCCCGTATGCTCATTCTGTTTTGGGCACACCAGAAAGCGTTTCAGGTATTACTCGTGATAATTTCAAGGCATATCTGGGTAAATATTATGTTCCGAACAATATGACCGCCGTAGTGGTAGGAGATGTAAAAACATCCGAAGCGGTTCATGAATTGGAAAGTCTGACAGCGGGATGGAATCCCAATCCGGATATAAAGCAAAACCTCAAGAGTTTTGAGGTTCCTCATCTGACATCCATTCAGGGATTCACGCTTGAAAAAGATGTGAACATGTCCTATGTGATGATGGCTTTCCAGTCTGCCGGCCTTGAAGACCAGCGTGAAAACGCTGCTCTGGATATAGCCAGTTCCATACTTGGAGAAGGAAAAAGCTCACGGCTCTATCGAAGGATTGTGGAAAAAGAACAGATAGCTTCTTCTGTGAAAGTATTCATTTATCCGCAGAAACATTCCGGGCTGTTTGTGGTTCT
>JBAYHX010000431.1:0-2803 GCA_041665965.1 Candidatus Latescibacterota bacterium | reverse complement strand
TTTGATAGCAACTTCTGCGGGAACGATATTGACCACATCCTCATCCAGTTCATCGAGTTTGAGTTCGACTGTCTGAACTCCAAGTTGTTTGGATAAAGCCTCGTTCAAATCTTTTTCGTTTACATACCCCAGTTCGATGAGATTGCCGCCAAGGTTGCCTCCTTTTTCGCGCTGTACCTTCAGCGCCTGTTCCAGCTGCTCCACAGTTATCTTCTTGTTTTTTACCAGAAGATTGCCGATCCGCGCGCCAGCCATGTGACCATACTCCCCGGTAAAAGGTATGAAACCGAAAACTGTAACTTGATACCCTTATAGTTGAGAATAAAAAGTAAGGCAATCAAAGACTTTTGTCAAGAACAAAGCCATACGTTACCGGGATTTGGTCAAGAAATATTCTTAAGCGGGAAAACACCCGGAAAATATTCAAATATCTTGCTTTTTTTTAATATCTGTATTGAAAATATTCAAAAATATCAAAAATAAAAAAAAACATGTTTGTTGCTATATAACCATAAATTATATCTGCTGTGTTTTTTCTTCTTGACCAACTAGTTAACCGTCTTGTATTTTTCAATTGTGATCGCAAGAAACAATAAATTCGGATTACTTCGGATATTCGACGTATAGTGTCAATGCGGCTTTCGGACAATCGGACATTTTATATATTTTAAAACGCTTATCGAGATGACTCGGCTAAGTGTTGATCTATATTTCATTAAAGCGAACCCCCTTCCCCCTTGCAGAGGGCAGGATACATCTTTATTGTGCCTGCGAAACAGCAAAGCATATGGCGTCTCAACTTCCCTTGCCCTCATCAACAGGGGAAAGGGATAGAGGACAAAGCGGGGTTGATTAGGAATGCTGAGTCAAATTGATAAGCGATATCATTTTTAAATTTCGTACCCATATCAAGCATTTCATGCTCCATGTTAACAGTGATAATCTACTTGGGGCACATTTAGTAATGCATGATACTTAACGTTATAAAAGAGGTTATTGTTTTGAATGCCAAATCGAAATATAAATTGACCATTGAAGCCGGCCAGGTCATTACCCCCCTTGCGGAAGGGGGAATTTTCGGCTCCATCGGGAATAAATCGGCAAAACTTCATATCGATCACAAAGGGCAGGTTGCCGGCTGGGATAGAGATTCCGCTCTCAAAGCCGAAAAACAGATTGGCGGGCAGAATTGTATAGTCGGGCCGGGATTTATTGATATCCATTTCCATGGGTATGGTGATCCGAGCAGTGTTCGCTACTCGGAGATCGGGAGTTTTCAAAACCCGATTCCTATCCTTGACAGAATTACCGCCTATGGGACAACCGGATGCCTGGCGACTCTGCTGGTGCCGGTCAGATCGCGAAGGTTTTTCGGAATTGATCTCGATGCGCGTTTTCGAATGATGAGATCACGACTGGCTGATCTGACCATGCAGGAAGGAACGGAAGGTCATCCCCGCGCACGCCTGTTAGGTATGAATCTTGAAGGCCCGAAGCTGAACAGCAAAGTCAGCGGAGTTCTCCCCTCAAATTCAATTTGGGATGCTACGGTTAGAGATATTCCACGGATTCTCGGTGAAGATGAAAAGGGCGAACGTCATGGTATCCGCATGATGACAGTGGCGCCTGAAAATGATTTCCAGGGTGATTTCAGTTTTATCCGGTCGCTGCGGGAACGCGGTATCATTATATCGTTAGGGCATTCTGCCGCTTCTTTTGAACAAACAGTTGCTGCTATAAAAGCCGGCGCCCGTCATCTTACCCATTTTTTTAATGGCATGGCTCCGCTTTCCCACTATAATCCCGGAATTGTTGGTGCAGGGCTCATCGATCCCCGTATTTATGATGCCCAGGAATTAGGGCTCAGTCTGGAGGTCATCTGCGATTTCATCCACATCAACCCCGCAGTACTGTCGTTTGTCATCAATTCCCACCATGTTGTTGCCAGCGTCAGCGATGCGGTTGCTTATCCGGAAATGGATGAGGGTACATACGAATTTGCGGGACAACGTGTTTCGATATTCGATGGCGCTGTCAGAACTCTTGAGGATGGACGGCTTGCGGGAAGCGCCACAACTATGCTTCAGTCATTCAGGAATCTTCTCCTTCTCGGAGGAGACAATCCCGATATTGTTAAGGCTTTCGGAATGACTTCTTCCTCTCCTGCAACTATTTTGGGGCTTAAAGACTGCGGGAGTATTGAAAAAGGATACCGCGCCGATCTTGTCGTTCTGGATAACAATTTTAATCTTCTTTACACGATTGTCAATGGAGAAATAGCTTATGATAATACATCACTTGATAATCGTAATACGCTCATTCCCATAACGATAACACCGCGCGTTGCTGTCTCTAAACCAACCGGTAAAGAAGCTGTCATGGGACTTCGTATCAGCGCAAATGCTCTCTGGTGCGGGTATGTAACCGAAGGTGAAACGGTAACTCTGGCGGTGAACGGCAGGAACGGAAATCCTCAATACAAACAGGGATTCACCGGACGAGAAGCTATCCTTGATTCTGCTTCCGAAGCTATTGTGGAAACCTGGCGTCAAGCGTGCGCCAATGGATATACTCCTTCCGCTTTAGGTATCGCGGCCTCGGGGCTCATTTATGGTACAAGGGCGGTCTCGGGCATGAATCTCCCCTCATGGAGCGATTTTGATATCGCACGAGAACTCACCAAAAGGGTGTCAGAACGGGATGTTGACTTTCCCCATGACCTTCCTGTAGCAGTAGATAACAGTTCAAGTGCTATGGCAATGGCCATTGCCAGAACAAAACGCCTGAGAGAAACCATAGATTT
>JBAYHX010000430.1:0-2818 GCA_041665965.1 Candidatus Latescibacterota bacterium | reverse complement strand
TTGCAGAATGCATCGACAGGGCGCTTTGTCAGAATCTCGATCTCAAATCATTTCGGTTCGATTTGCAGTCAAGCCGTCTTTCGGTTGTTCAGGCGGAATCAAATTTCGATCCTGCTCTGACATTGAAACTGACCAGAGGACAATCGAGCTCGCCAAACTTTACCAGCTATATTCCGGTGAATAAAATTGAGCAAAAGTCCACTAATATCAATTTCACCCTTGGAAAGAGTGTATTTACCGGAGCCAAATGGGGGGTAGGTGCATATAGCGCTCTCTCCGAAAGCAATATCGAACGGGAGAAAAATTATTCAAGCTATGTCGGTTTCAATGTAACCCAGCCTCTCCTGCGGGGGTTCGGAAAGAAAGTGAACTATTCGAACATCTACCTTGCCCATCTTTCCGGCGCGGCTTCCATGCATACTGTCGAAAGCAGCGCGATCTCTCTGCTTGGGGATGTCGAGAGAGCTTACTGGAATCTCGTTTATGTCCGTGAGGTGCTTTCCGCACGGCAGATGTCGCTTGCTCAGGCCGAAAGTCTGCTTGTCTATAACCAGAAAGGGCTGGAATTGGGGATACTGACCGAATCAGACGTTCTGGAAGCGAAAAGCGCATTCTTCTCACGGAAGCAGGAAGTTCTCGAACAACAGAACAGCATTCGGGTTGCTGAGGAGAGTATAAAACTTCTATTGAATTTTACAAACGGAGATGAAAGGAACATTCAGATCATACCCTCCGACAAACCGCCTCTCCCCTCGGTTGATCTTGATCTGGATGCTGCCATCGAGTCTGCTCTCAGTTCCAGGCCGGATTATCTCACTGTCATGAATACACTGGAACAGAACAAAATACAACTTGATGTAGCGAAAAATGCCATTCTTCCCGATCTCGATCTCAACGCGCTCTATCGGCTCAATGGTTCAGGGACGACCGTATACAAAAATTTCCGGGATATGTCGGATGTGAATACCTATGGATGGGAATTCAGCCTCAATCTTGCTTATCCTCTGGGGAATCGTTCCGCAAAAACCGATTTCGAGAAACGAATGATAGAATTTAAAAAATCCCGGCTTTATCAGGAGAATTTAAAAAACAAGATCATTAACACTATCAAAACAAGCATTGGCAGCATCGAAATCAACAAAGAGAGAATAGAGGTCGCGAAAATGGCTGTTGAGATGAACGAGCTGAAACTGCGTAAGGAAGAGGAACTGTTTCGTAACCAGCTCTCGACAAGTTATCTCGTTCTCCAGTATCAGACTGATCTTGTCAATTCCCGAAACCTCTATAACAAAGCGCTCATGGATTATACTCTGTCCATTCTCGATCTCCGTCAGGCCAGAGGTACGCTCCTCAAAGAATTAGATATAACCATCATTACGGAGGCTCCGGACGGCGCTTATAAATAGTGCTGTTGAACCTGAAATTTGAAAACTTACCGGGAAAGATTATTTATCTGAATTTTTCATTCATTTTTGATCTTTGATATTTTAGATTTCAGACTATTAATAATTCAGGCTTAACCACTTGGAGGTTGTATGGCCGTACAGAAGAAGAGAAAGCCTTTATGGATAAAAATTACTCTGGCAGTCATTTTTGCTCTCCTCCTGGTTGCAGTTGTGGGAAGAACTGTCGCACGAGGGGGCAAAGAACAGCCTGTTAAAACGGTAAAACCCAAGATCGGGAAAGTGATTGAACGTCTGACAGAAACAGGAAATATCGAGTTGGTTCGAACAGTTGAGGTAAAATCAAAAATAGCCGGCACAGTCAAGAAGATTCTGGTGAAAGAGGGAGAGCCGGTGAAAAAGGATCAAATCCTCTGCATTGTTGATCCCGATCCCAGCCAGACCCTTCTCCTGTTTCAAAAAAGAGCCTCGGTTGATAGAACTCTCATCGATCTCGACCGTGCGAAAAAAGAGCATGAACGACGGCGGGAGCTCGCAAAAACATCCATGACAAGCCCCAAAGAACTTGAGGATGCGGTAAATAACCAGCGTCTTGCACAAAACGCCTATAATCTTTCCAAACTTGAGCTGGAAATCATGGAACGGGAAATTGAAACCACCGGCTCGGGAACGGAAGAGAGGATCGCATCCTCCATGGTGCGCTCGCCGATTGACGGAGTTATTACTCAGCGATATATAGAGGAGGGAGTTCTGGTAACCTCAGGGATCAGTCTCTATGGAGCGGGAACCAGCCTTTTTCAGATCGGTGATCCCTCTGCCCAAATAATTAAAGCGAACATCAGCGAAGTTGACATCGGCAAAGTTAAAGTCGGCTCAACCGTCCGTATTACACTCGATGCATATGCGGACACAACGTTTGCCGGAAAAATAAGGCACATTTCCCCGGTCGGGAAACTTCAATCGGGGCGCAACGTGGTTTCATTCATGACCGAGGTGGAAATCATCGACAAAGACCCCCGTCTGAAACCGGGGATGAGCTGCGATGTCGATGTGATTCTGGCCGAAGCCGACAGCGTCCTGTTCCTTCCCATGGAATCGGTATACCGTAAAAAGGAAGGATCCCTTGAGGAAGGGAATGAAGTGACAAAAAATCTAGTGTTCGTACAGACCGTATCCGATTCAACAAAAAGAAAATCCAAAGCTGGGTTTATGAAATTCGGATCGAAGAAAAAAACGGACACGCTTGAAAACTTTACTCAAAAAGAGGTGGCGGTAGGAGTTGCATCGGACAACCGCATTCAGGTTGTTGCAAATTTCGACACGAATACTGTTCTCGCTGCAGATGCCGAAAAAATGTATAAGGATATGGAAGCAAAGAAAAAGAAAACCGAAAAAGGGAAGAATCAGAAGAATAA
>JBAYHX010000429.1:0-2818 GCA_041665965.1 Candidatus Latescibacterota bacterium | reverse complement strand
TTCGCAAAGAATAATGGCGTTCGATTTTGTATTCTTGCAGGCCATCATGGCAAACTCGGCAAGCTTCTGTCTGGAATCCGGAAAAGCTTTTCGGGTAACGGTATCCCACCGGGCAAAAAGCTCCTTATCCGGATTCTGACAAAGCATTCCTCCCAGAACCTGACGGTACACCGGGGTATCAAGGCTGCCGATCGAGGGAATATCGAGTTTCAGAAGCATAATATTCTTTTTTTTGCCAAGCGTTTCACGGGCTTCTTCGGTGAAATCAGGGGCGATAATGCTTTCCACCATCTTGCCTTTTAAAAATCTGGCCGCTTCATCATCAAATATCTTCGTGCAGGCGATAACAGAACCGAATGCGCTTACCCGGTCTCCATCCCAGGCAGCTTTCAGAGCCGCCGCTATTGTCTTTCCGGTGGCCAGTCCGCAGGGATTCGTATGTTTAATTACAGAAACCGCCGGCTTTGGAGAAAAATCTTTAACAGCCATGACAGCGGCGGTCAGATCGATATAATTATTGTATGAAAGCTGTTTTCCCCAGATTTGTTCCGCGTTCCCCAGATTTGGGTATCGAAGCGTTTCATCGCGGAAGAATTTTGCTTTCTGGTGCCAGTTCTCACCATACCGCAGTTCGATTCCTTTGGTGTATTTAAGACGGAGAACATTCTCCCCAAGGAAACGCTGCGAGAGGAAAACATCGATGGCAGCGTCATAGTCGGCGGTATGACTGAATACCTTTGCAGCCAGATAATGCCGGGTTTTTTCGGAAATCACGCTTTCCGCTTTCAATTCGGCGATAACCGGCTCATAGTCCGCCGGGTCGCAGACCGCTGTGACATACCGGCAGTTCTTCGCAGCACTCCGCAGCATGGTCGGTCCCCCGATATCTATGTTCTCGATAGCATCATCAATTGACACATCCTCCCGCGCCACAGTCTTTTCAAAAGGATAGAGATTCACCGCCACCAGATCGATGAAATCGATATTGTTCTCACGGAGCTGACGGAGATGCTCCTCCGAATCACGGACGGCAAGCAGCCCGCCATGTACCTTGGGATGAAGGGTTTTTACTCTGCCGTCGAGAATCTCCGGAAAACCGGTTACCTGGTCGATGGTGGTCACAGGAACCCCGGCCTCTTTCAGCGACCGTGCAGTTCCGCCGGTAGATATGATCCGTACACCCATTTCGGAAAGCGCGCGGGCGAATTCGACAACTCCGGTTTTATCCGATACACTTATGAGGGCGTTCCTGATACCGATTTTCTGTTCCACTATCTATCCCCTTTATGTAATCAAGTGAAAGCCCAAAGGAAAATACTGTCTTAACCTTGATTCGCCTGATTATCGGATTACCCTGATTCGAATATCGATCATCATGGTAATTCTGTAATCCTATAAATCATGAGCTAATTGCAATAGTCTGTATTTGAAGGCAGCCCCTTTTCTGTCCTCCGGACATCCTTCCCCCGGAGGGGGCAGTAACACACTGTGGAGCAACAACTTCCCTTGCCCCTTTCGGGGGAAAGGGATTGAGGGTTAGGCGGCTGAAGTAATAAAAACTTATCATTTTTTCATTTCCAAAACGACTTTTGTAATTAGCTCTTACGGTGCTGTCTTCTTTCATCAAGCTTATTCACTAATTCCATTCATCAGATTTTTTTTCTTTCCCAACAGAAGGTCTCTTGCCTCACAGTATTTTTCCAGTGTTTTCCTGATAATCTCATCAGGAAGAACCGGAGCCGGGGGCGTTTTGTCCCAGTCAAGTATTTCCAGATAATCACGGACGAACTGTTTATCGAACGAAGGCTGAGAACCGCCGGGCTTATAAGACGAGAGCGGCCAGAACCTTGAGGAATCCGGTGAAAGGATTTCATCGATCAGAATTGTTTTCCCATTCACACGGCCGAACTCGAACTTTGTGTCAGCGATGATAATATTTCTTTTTTCCGCATAAGCTCTTGTTTTTTCATACACGGAAAGGGACAGATCGCGGATTTCCGAGGCGAGTTCATGGCCTATCATTTCTTCCACCACAGTGAATCCGACATTCAGATCATGACCGGAATCGGCTTTTGTTGAGGGCGTAAATATATTTTCGGGAAGTTTCTGGGATTCCACCAGACCGGACGGAAGAGGTATACCGCATATTGCGCCGGTTTGACCGTATTCTTTCCATCCGCTTCCGGAAAGATAGCCTCGCACAATGCATTCCACATCGATTCGTTCGGCTTTCCGTACAATCATCGAGCGGCCTTCGAGCTGGTCACGGTATGACCGAAGGGGTTCGGGATATTCGTCGACATGTGAAGTTATCAGGTGATTGGGCGCGATGTCGCTCACCAGATCGAACCAGAAAAGGGACATCTCGGTCAGTATTTTCCCTTTATCGGGAATGCCGTTCGGCATTACGCAATCAAATGCGCTGATCCGGTCTGTGGCAACAATAAGAAGCTTGTCTCCCAGATCATAGACATCCCGTACCTTGCCGCGGGCGTAAAGGGGAACTCCCTGCAGATTTGTTGAGATAAGTGCTTTATTCAAGGAATCCTCCAAAGGAGTGTCTTGGGTTTCCACTGTAATCGATTCTCTCGCAAGAGAATTTTGCTTGGGTTATATTTGTTAATAATAGTATATCGGCAGGATAAAAGCAACATTACGAAAAGAATCCTGGCAATCCCCCATTTTTTGTTTTATCAAAAGCATGACATATAATTATCTACTCTTAAAGACAAAATTCCCCCGCCGATAAGGCGGCGACCCCCTTATGGAAGGGGGTTAATTCGTTACTGTTCAAGGTATTTTGTCCCCCTTAAAAAGG
>JBAYHX010000428.1:0-2827 GCA_041665965.1 Candidatus Latescibacterota bacterium | reverse complement strand
TCCTCTGAACGCGAGCGGCAAGATAAACCGCGCGGCGCTGCCTCAACCGGGAACGCAGACCGAAACCGCATGCCGGGATGCCGCAACTGAAAATGAGATCGTCCTCTTACAAACAGTAAGAAACGTGCTCGGTAACCGGTCTCTCGGCGTGGATGCCAACTTTTTCGCAGCAGGAGGCGACTCGATACGCGCCATACAAGTGGCAGCCCGTCTCCTTGAACAGGGATGGACACTGTCGGTGGCTGATTTCTTCGTTTCGCCGGTCATCGGAGAACTGGCGCTGACGATACGGCGCGTGGTAAATGCCGCAGCACAGGAGCCGGTATCGGGTCCGCTGAGGCCAACCCCTGTCCTCGAATGGTTTGTTCGGAAGATCACCGGGTGTCCCGAACATTTCAACCAGGCCGTACTGCTGAAAAGCGCGGAACAGATTGACGCGCCATCCCTGCAGCATGCTCTTGAGGCTGTTTGGCGTCACCATGATGCTCTCAGAATGGTGTATGATGACGGGCGGTTTTCCATCCTTCCAGAAACAGCGCCCTTTACGCTTGTGGTTGCCGATCTCAGCGCCGCAGAAGAACCGGATTCCGTTATTCTCGAAATCGCCGAGACAACGCAGGCGGGATTCCAGCTTGCCGCCGGCCCGTTGCTCAAGGCAGTATTGTTCAGGCGCGCAGGTGGAGACCGTCTTCTGGTGGCTGCGCATCACCTTGTTGTAGATGTGGTTTCCTGGAGCGTTTTTGCCCGTGATGTCGAAAGCGCTTACAGGATGGCTCGCAGGGGGGAACATATCGCTCTGCCGCCAAAGTCCCATTCATTCCGCGACTGGGCTGATACGCTCCACCGTCGCGCAGAGGCCGGAACTTTCGACAACGAGATTTCTTTCTGGAAGAAAATTGCGGAAGCGGAATGTGAAACGATCGGGGTATCCGGACGGGACGGAACCATGCAAACCATGTCGATTCGGGTTGCCGATGGCGAGGTTGCAGGACTTTTCGGCGACGGCGCTTCCCACGAACCTCTGGCGAAAATGCTCGCGGCGCTAGCCTGCGCCCTTCACCGGTGGAACGGTATGAACCGCGTGCGTCTCATGCTCGAAGGTCACGGCCGCGGGCTTGGTGATACCGGTCTGGACATCAGCCGCACGATCGGCTGGTTCACTGTGCTCTGGCCGTTCGTGCTCGAATGCGGGCAGGAGGTTCAGGCTGCCTTCGATACCGTGCAGGCCTCGCTGAAAAGCGTCCCAAATCTTGGCGCAGGGTACGGAGTGCTGAGGTATCTTGCCGGTCATGAGGAACTCGATGCAATAGCGGAAATCTCGTTCAACTACATAGGGAAAGTCGAACTTGCCGAGGGTTTGTTCTCTCTCGCGGATGAACCTTCGGGGCAGACAGTAAATCCCGCGAACCGTCCGGGACAGACATTCGAGTTTCTGCTTTCCGCCGATGGAGACGCTGTTATTGTTCACCTCTCCTACGATTCCGGAAGAGTGTCCCCGCCTGAGGCCTTGAGATTGCTCGATCTCTATCGGGAATGGCTGATACGCGCGGCGGAATGTCAGTCGTCCGCTTTCGATTACAGCGATTTCGGCGAGGGCGGTATCAACGGATTCCTTGAAAGCATCTGAAACGTTATGGTCGATAAAAAAGATGTCGCCAATATTTTTCCCCTGACGCCTTTACAGGAAGGCATTCTGTACCGAACGCTTGCCTCCGGCGGCGGCGAGTATATCATGCAGTCCCGGCTCCGGCTTTCCGGCGCTCTCGATACGGAAAGCTTGGAGGAGGCATGGAATCTTCTGATCGCCCGTCACGAGGCGCTCCGGATGCTTGTGGCCGCGGAAGGGGCAGGCCGTCCGCTTCAGGTCGTTCTCAAACAACTCCGCATCACGATTCCGGTAACCGATCTCTCCGCAATGCAGGAAAGTGAACGCGCGGCTGTTGTCGATACGTTTTGCCGCGGGGAAATGGATTCCGGCTTTGCCCTGAAACACCCGCCGCTGTTACGTCTCTCCCTTTTCAGATTCTCACCTCTCAGCCATTTGCTCGTGATGACCTTTCACCATATCATCATGGACGGCTGGTGTCAGGGTATTCTCCACGATGAATTGATCGCGTGTTACCGTGCGGCCCGCAGCAAAAGTAAACCGGAACTTCCGCCGGCGCCGTTGTTCAGCAGCTATGTCCGCTACCTGTCCGGAATTGACAGCGCGGCGGGCGTGTCATTCTGGCAGGCTGCGATGGAAGGGTATGAACCCGGAGGCGAGACATCATGGATGAAAGAGCCGTCTGTCCAGGGCAGCAGGTATGAACTGCGGCGCTGTGAATTCACGCTCGATTCTTCTCTGACGGATTATCTCCGTGATATGGCCGCCGGGTGCGGAACGACACTCAATGCGGCGATCCAGACACTCTGGGGCGCGGCGCTCTGCCGGTTGTCGGGAAAACGTGACGTCGCCTGGGGAACGGTGGTTTCCGGCCGGCCTCCCGATCTTCCCCGCAGCGACCGGACTATCGGCCTGTTCATCAATACCATTCCGGTGCGCTTCCGTATGGAAGCAGGCCTCTCGTTCCGGGATGCGTTGAAAGCGATGGGCGGCTTTCTCTCAGCATCCATGAGCCATCAGAACCTGCCGCTGGCGGAGGTGCAAAGGGCATGCGGCGCACAGGGAGGTCTCTTCGACCATCTCCTGATTTTCGAAAACTATCCGGTCTCACCGGAAGATGCAACGGGCCGCGATGGACTGTCCATCATGCCAGAAACCCCGCTTGAAGGGTATACGGATTATGATCTTGTTTTTGTCGTGGACGCCGGTGACGAGATCGGT
>JBAYHX010000427.1:0-2833 GCA_041665965.1 Candidatus Latescibacterota bacterium | reverse complement strand
GCGATATCCCCAATACACAGGTAACATCTCTGGCCATCAATCAGAGAACAGTCTGGGCGGGAACGATATCCGGAGTTTCAACATATGCCGATTCTGTCTGGAAATACCTTCCGGACATGAGTGTTCTTCCCAATACATTTGTGAATTCTATTGCCGGTATGCCGGATTATTCTCTCTGGTTCGGAACAAGGGGCGGGGTCAGCCGAAAAACTCTTGCAGGAAGCTGGAGTTCTTTTTCCATGACGAACGGTCTCACCGACAATAATGTCACTTCGATCGCCAGTGACGCCGTCGGTAAAATCTGGGTAGGTACCAATTACGGCGTTAATATTTATGACGGCGCCAGATGGTCGTCTATAATAAACAGTCTGCCCAGTATCGCCGTCCGTGCCATATTCCGGGATAGTTCCGGAACTATGTGGGTGGGAACTGATAACGGTATTGCCTCTTTTTACGGCGATAGTGTGACTTTGTGGAATACTTCAAAAGGTCTGCCTTCCAACAGTATCAACAAGTTTGCGGAAGACAGCAATCATCTCCTTTGGGTTGCAACCGATACCGGAGCAGCTTGTTTTACCGGTGCTGGCTGGTCTCAGCTTCAATTTCCTGATGCAGTGAATGGTCTTCCGGTTAATACGTTAGTCTCGGATTCTAAAACTCTTTCGCTCTGGTTTGGCACAAACCTTGGACTTGTACGTTACCAGGTGAAATAGAATTATTATTAAGTCACCCCTTGATCCCCTCTCTTAAAAGAGATGGATAGACCGGATCTACATGATAGATAATGGATTATGAAATACCATTGGGTTTTATTATTACCCGTTTATAAAATAAGGTAAGGGTGTTTTTATTTGTTCATTTTCCAACCTTTCCTGAGCTATAATTTCACTTTTTCTTTTAGTACACTTGATTTTCAACGTTTGCGGCTCTATATTTTAGTGCGTTTTTTACTTACAACTTACATCTCTCGAACGGGAATACATGTCGCGAATAATTGCAATTGCCAATCAAAAAGGCGGGGTAGGGAAAACTACTACCGCTGTTAATCTTGCTTCAAGCATGGCCGCTCTCGAACGGAAAACTCTTCTCATCGATATGGATCCCCAGGGAAATGCGACATCGGGACTAGGAATCGATGGTGAAGGCGCTGAGAATACAATCTATGAAATTCTCACAGAGAAAATTAATGTAAGAGAAGCAATTCTTGATACAGATATAAGTTTTCTCAAGGTTATTCCGGCAAATATTAGGCTTTCCGGAGCACAGATTGAGCTAGTGAGCATGATCGCCCGTGAGAGAAAACTACAGGCTGCAGTTGAAATCATCGAAAATGATTATGATTATATTTTCATTGACTGTCCTCCGTCTCTGGGTATTCTGACTATCAATGCCATGACAGCCGCCAAATCGATTCTGGTACCCATTCAATGCGAATACTATGCGCTCGAAGGCGTCGGTCAACTTCTGAATTCTATCCGTCTTGTTCAAAAAAATCTCAATCCCAAACTGGTTATCGAAGGTATTCTTCTCACGATGTATGACAGCCGTTTGAATCTTTCCAACCAGGTTGCGGACGAGGTACGTTCTTACTTTGAAGACCGTGTTTACAAAACGGTTATCACCCGTAATGTGAAACTCGGTGAAGCGCCTTCATTCGGGAAACCGATAATCCTTTACGATATCCTTTCCGCGGGCGCAAATGCCTATATCCAGCTTGCCAGAGAGGTTGATAACCATGCATAGAAAAGCCCTTGGCAAAGGATTGGATTCACTTTTCAATTTATCCGATGACACTGATGGGGGAAAACCGGCAGTCCGCAGGATACTCACCGTCAAGCTCAATGATATAGTCCCCAACAGCGCACAACCCCGAGAACATTTTTCGGAAGAAACGATGGAGGAGCTGAAACGATCCATCGCTGAAAATGGAATCCTGGAGCCACCCGTTGTACGTCGTAACGGCGATTATTTCGAACTTATTGCCGGGGAAAGAAGATACCGCGCCGCCCGTGAACTTAAGATGGATTCTATAGAAGTCATCGTCATGGATATCAATTCGGAAGAGCAAATGCTTATTCTGTCGCTCATTGAAAACATTCAGCGTGAGGATCTGAACGCAGTCGAGGAAGCCAGAGCATATGAACAGATTATGAACAGAATGCAGTCGACACAGGATGAGCTTGCAAAAATTGTGGGGAAAAGCCGAAGCGCAGTTGCCAATACTCTCCGTCTCCTCAATCTTTCGGAACGGGTCCAAAACATGGTGCGCGAAGGTCTCCTCGCTCCCGGGAGCGCCCGCGCTCTTGTCATGGTAACAGACAACGAATTGCAGTACCGTCTGGCAGTAAAGATATCCTCGGAGGGTCTTTCCGCCCGTAAGGCAGAAGAACTGGTAAAACGTTCCATTAAACAGACGGCGAAAAAAAGTACGGAAAAAGAAAAGTCTGTTTTTCTGGAAAAAATCGGTGATGATTTGCAGCAGGTATTTGGCACCGTTGTTAAAATCAAGGGCAATGAATTTAAAGGAAAACTGGAAATAGAATACTATTCCCAGGATGATCTGGAGCGAATTCTCGAAATTATGAGAGGAAATCAGGTAAATTGATTTCTTTCATTATTAACCCGTTACTTCCTCAGCTCCTTTGAATGTTTTTTCCATTATTATTGATATTACCGTAGTTTATTTTATAATCTGTTAATATGTTATTTTCATGATAATACAGCCACAACAACAATTCTCTCCATTTCAAAAAATAGCTTCTTATAACTTCGTGTATCCGAACCAGTTCAATTCGGGCATAGCTTATAAACAGTCGTAATAGCAGGAAAATAT
>JBAYHX010000426.1:0-2834 GCA_041665965.1 Candidatus Latescibacterota bacterium | reverse complement strand
TGAGCCCGAAAACGCTGGCGATAGTTCCAAACGTGAGACCGGTGCTCATGAGCAGGGTGGTATACATGCTTCCGCCGGGGATATATTTTTTGGCCAAGAAATACACCCCCAGAAACTTGGTAACAATCTTCAGCGAAAAAAGGATGGCAAAAAGCCCCAGAGCCGAATAAATAAGAGGAAGCGATACATTAATTCCGCCCACTACGAAAAAAATCGGTGTAATGATCGCATAGGCGACTGTTCTGAGACGGTTTCTGACTGCTTTGGTTTCCGATGTTTCGGTAAAATGTTTGGACATGATCAATCCCAGGATAAATGCGGGAAGCACTGCATGACCATCCCCCAGTTTCGCAAAATACATGAAGGTCAGCAAAAGGAGAAAAATGTACTTGATCTCCGGCTCGATTACCTTGTTTTTTAACATCCGGTCATGAAATACCTTGTGGGAGAATTTTATAGCGGCAATGATAACCAGAATGGAAACAAGTATAAAAACAAAGGTATAGAGCGTGGGCTTGACAAAAAGGATACTAAGCGCCAGAGCTGTCCCCATGTCGGTGATGAACGTGGCGGCCATAATCAGCTTGCCCAATTCGGAGGAGGAAAGCCCCGTTTCCACCAGCACCGAATATACCACTGCCAGTGAGGTAGTGGACAACGCAACACCGGCAAGTAAAGAAGCGGCTAAACTCCACCCGGCGATGTAATACGTATAGAGAACCACCCCGGTAAAGGGGAGCAGAAAAGAGAAGAAACCAATAAGAAAACTCTCGCGGAATCTTTTTTTCATAAGCGCCGTATCGATTTCCGTTCCCGCCAGGAATGTCAGCACAATCCCGCCAAAACCCGCCATGTACTGCATCCATTGCTCAGAATGGAGGCCAAAATTACCGGCGACTGTTCCAAGAATAATCTCGATAATAGCCACCGATATACCAAGTTTCAGCGAAATCAAACTGGAGACAAAAATAAGCAGGCCAACTAAAACCGGAATCGCATCTGCTTGCATAAAGAATCATCCTTCCTTAACTTTGGACAGGAGTCATCAGCGTAATTGCAGTCATAGGCGAACTCCATCACCCCTTCATTTCAAAACGGCACCAAACCCGGAAAAAACCTCCCGGGGTTTGTAACCGCACAAAAATCAGAAACAGCGTGAATGCTTCTCGAAAGAATTGAATATTCTGTCACAAGGGAAAAAAATTCCCGCTCAGACTTTGTGCTCAGCAGGAAAATTAAAAAAACTCCTGCCAGGAGGTTATTTCCCAGCAGGAGTCATCAGCTTTAAAAGCGGTTTACGGTGAACTCCATCACCAATTTCATGGCAACAAATATAAGGAACTCGAAAAGTAAAAGCAATCCTAATTGCTGCCGACCGGCATGGATATGCGCCAACCGTAAAATGAACTATGCAATAAAAAAACAGATAAATATCGTGGTGTCAGGCTGTATCATTCCTTCCCGAACGCCGCATCGCCGTGATTCAGAATGATCACCGATGATTTCCCCTTTGCGCCCAGTTTGTTTACCGCGCGAACCTGAAGGATGTTCTTCCCCGACTGGAGGAGCCAGGCCCAGCGTTCCCCTTTGAGCTGTTCCCAGCCGGTATCATCCGCATTGACCTCGAAATGGCTGAAATTCGGCGTGTATGTCTCGAAACGCAGGAACAGGTGGTCGTTCGAAACGCCCGAAGTGGCATGGACATGCACCAGATTCAGGTCAGGCCAGAGGTCGCGCGCGCGGTCGGTGTGATGCGAGTAATGACGCTGATACGGGCTTTGGGAATCATACCAGTTGACATACCCGTCCCAGGGAGTGAACGAGTTATGGGTCAGCGGTTTGGGATAGGGTTTTGCGTACCAGTTGTTCCGCGGTACAGCACGCATGAACCCCGCATTGATGAAACCGGAAAGGTAATCATGGCTGCTGTAACTTTTCGGCGGCTCGTGCTGGGTAAGAGAACCGCGGGCGACCGGGAATTCCTTATCCGGACGTTTATCCATCCAGCTTATCCAGTCGTGCATCCAGTCGATGGTTTTTCCGGGAAAATAATAATCGAGGTAGAGCTTGTGAAGCTCCTCCATGCCCAGCGGCTCGGCGGTATCGAGCAGGTAGTTATAGTTGTTGATGCCATCCGCGTCGAGAAATATCCATTTGCCGTAATCGTCGTTCCAGACCTCGCAGATTTCATGGAAAGTGACATTGGTCAACCGTGCATTCCAGCCATACGCCTGCAGCATTCCGCAGAGAAGAGTGTTGAACATGAGGCAGTAACCGCCGGAGCCTGCGGTATCGATGCGTTTGAGAATGGAATGGGCATCCCAGAGAGGGTATTCGGGAAACGCCCCCGAATGCATCCAGCGCCCGGAAACATGGTTGAGAAGACGAACCTGCGCCTCGAACTCCGTGCGGCTTCCTTCGACTATGGCGTCGAGATTTTCACGCTCCCGGAGGTCCTGATACTCAGCGCGGTCGGATGACTCCCATTCCCAGTCGAGAGAGGAGTATTTGATAACCGGGTTTTCCTGAGATGTAACCACATTGTTCTTATGGAGAGGCACGCTTTCCTGAAGTTCCGCGGTTAGATTGGCTGATTTTATCACCGGGCTTTTCAGAGGATTTTCTGTGGTGAGCACCGCTTTGAACTGCACATAGCGACGGTTGAGGTCAGCGCCGCCGATTGTGAAATCAAGAGAAGCGCCGCTTCCTATCGGACGGTAAGGCTCCCACTCTTCGGAGAATGGCTGAGGGCTGGTTCCCCGGCGGAAAAAGTATTCCACTTTCGTTTCCGGAGGCGCTTCTGCTTCGATTTTCAGCCGCATTTTCTGAATTTC
>JBAYHX010000425.1:0-2838 GCA_041665965.1 Candidatus Latescibacterota bacterium | reverse complement strand
TTTATCATCGCTCATCCTCTTCATTATCAATGTCTTATCATCTTTTTAGTAATATACCGATAATGAAGAGTTTTGCAACTAAAATCAGCTCAAATAATAGTAATTTTTAGAGGTGGCCTTAATTTAAATGTAACTGGCAATGGAAATATTTAAATGCAAAACTCACGGTGTTTTCTTATCTGAGTAGTTCGAACTTTTCTGAGTGTATTAAAATAACCGGGCCGGCTTTTTTAAGCTATTCATGATTCTGCAATTCCGGTAAGGCCTGCTCAATGCGGAAGTTTCGACCTGTTTGCTTTTTTAAACTCTACGAGAAAACCTTTTTATCCCATGCATCTGTGTTTCAGAAAGAAAAATCAATCTCAGCTTGTGCAGGCCGGTAATGTTGCCTATTTTCAGAAGAAGAGCCAATTGCAAAAGTCGTTTTACTATTGAAAAATGGGAGATATTATTTACTTAAGCCCCCTAACCCTCTATCCCTTTCCGCTTTGCGGGAACTTCGTTTACCCCCGTTCCGGGGGCAAGGGAAGTCGATGCTTCACAGTCTGTTCCTGCCCTCATCTGGGGGAAGGATGTCCGCAGGACAGGAAGGGGGGCTGCTTATAAAATATGGACTTTTGCAATTAGCTCAGAATACTATTTGTTCTCATATTCATTTTTGATCCTTGTTTTTTGGAGTTCCATGCTCACCCTTGACCTCATCCAAACTCTCTCGTTCGCGGGAGTTGTCCTTTTTCTCGGATATGGAATACGCCGCGCCATACCGCTGCTTTCCCGTTATAATCTCCCTGCGCCGGTCATCGGGGGAATGCTCGTTGCAGTGTTCATTGTGATCACCCGGAGTTACGGTATAGACCTCTTCCGTTTTGATACCACTCTTCAGACACCGTTGATGATCACCTTTTTTACAACAATCGGTTTCGGAGCGAGCCTTTCCCTCCTTCGAACAGGAGGCCCGCAGGTCATCCTTTTTTTCGCCGCAGCCACCGTGTTTGCCATCGCCCAGAATGTTCTTGGAGTTCTTATCGCGATTCCTCTCGGGATGCATCCGCTCTTCGGAGTGCTTGCCGGATCAGTTACACTGACCGGGGGACCGGCTACCGGGCTGGCGTTCGCTCCCCTGTTCGAACAAGCCGGAGTACATGGCGCCGCCTCAATAGCGGTGACCGCCGCCATGTGCGGGATTGTCTCGGGAGGTCTTATCGGCGCCCCTATCAGTACCTGGCTGATCGAGCGGTACAAACTGAAAAAAGCGCTGACAAAGAGAATGCATGTCGAGCCGCCTGACGCGTCAACTATAATCGAAAAACAGGTGGCGGAGCCGGAAAAAGCCCCTTACGGCGAGGGGAAGGAAGCATACATTCTTCTGAAAAGCATTGTGCTCATCCTTCTGGCCATGTGGATCGGCTCGTGGGTCGGCGGCGGAATTAGCTCCCTTGGATTTACCCTTCCCGCTTACATCGGTGCGATGCTTGTCGCCGCAGTCATACGGAACATCGACGACCTGACCGGAATCTTCGGTATCTCCCAGCGGCTTGTCGATGACCTTGGAGGAGCCGCGCTCTCCCTGTTCATCGTCATGGCTCTCATGACCCTGAAGCTTTGGGAGTTGGCCAATGTGGCCATCCCTCTCCTGATTATCGTTGCGGCCCAGGTTCTTTTGATCGGCGTGATCTGTCTCTGGCCTATTTTCCGGCTGATGGGGAAAGATTACGATTCGGCGGTGATGAGCGGAGGATTCTGCGGATTCATGCTTGGGACAACTGCAAATGCCATGGCGAACATGACCGCGATAGTGGAAAAATTCGGTCCCGCTCCCCGAGCGTTCCTGGTTGTGCCTATGGTAGGGGCGTTTTTCATCGATTTCACCAATGCGGTGATCATTACCGTGTGCCTGAATATCTGGAAATAACGGTATATTTTGAAGTGAGCAATGGAAAAACCTCAAGCAGTTATCTTCGTTCCAACCCCTGTTCTAAACTGCCATCCGACATGATGTGTTTGATTTGTTCAAATATTACAGTATATTCTGTTACACTCCATCAAAACTCTATAGTTGCTGCCAACTTTATCGGGGATTTCATCATAACAATCATGATTTGAAAGGGGGCTTCGATAGCAATGGCAATAAATCATTTGCTTTTCATGACTTGCGGATTCTTCTTACTTTTTGCCGGAGAGGTTTTCTCCGCATCTCCCAAATACGTGCCTGTTTCCAGTTTTGAACTGAATCGTTACCTGGGAAAATGGTATGAGATTGCACGGCTTCCATTCTCATACGAAAAAGGATTGGTGAATGTCACGGCGACATATAGTCTTCGTAAAGATGGTAAGGTGAAAGTTGTCAACGAGGGCTATAAGAACACGAAAGACGGTAAGCATAAAGTTGCGAATGGGAAAGCCAAATTGGGGGAAAGCCCCGATCAGGGGTATCTGCGGGTATCTTTCTTCTGGCCATTTTATGGAGACTATATCATTGCCGAGCTTGATCCGAATTATACCTATGCAATGGTGATCAGCTCGCCCAGGTATCTGTGGATTTTATCCCGTGAGCCAAAAATGGATAAGACCATCCTTGACGATCTGATAGCAAAAGCCCAAAAGATTGGATTCGACACGAGCAGACTCTATTTTACACCCCAGGAATGGTGATCTGAATTTTCTTTATAATCAGTATAAAATGATGGTTGGCAGTCTTGAACCCTGCGTAATTTTCATTTATGTTTGTGTATTCATTTACCAGTGCATTCTTTTTCAAGAGGGGAGGGGTTATGACAATTGTAAGTGTTTCTCGCCATGTTGCTGCGGGTAGAGAAATCATCGCTTCCAATGCAGATG
>JBAYHX010000424.1:0-2849 GCA_041665965.1 Candidatus Latescibacterota bacterium | reverse complement strand
CGAAGAGTACGAGCCGGGATATTACCACGTTCTTGGTATGGGGGCAGGGCAGCCAAACCGTGTGGACAGTTTGAGAAAACTTGCGGCAACCAAAGCTCGGGAAAATCTTGAGCATGAATATGATGAAACAAATCCGGGAGCGGATCGTGAGGATTGGATTGAATCAAGAATGGCTTTGACTGTACTTGCCTCCGATGCGTTTTTCCCGTTTGACGATACTGTCCGTGAGACTGCTGCGATTGGTATTCAGTTTATCGTGCAGCCTGGCGGATCGGTGAATGATGATGAGGTAATAGCTGCTGCCGATGAACTGGGTGTGTCCATGGTTTTTACCGGAATGCGGCATTTTTTACATTAATTTGCATTTACATGAGTGTGGTTATGGAGATTGAATTATGGGTTTCTTTAGCGGTTTCATGTCCAGCGATATAGGAATAGACCTCGGTACTGCCAATATATTGATCTACGTTCGAGGCGAGGGAATAGTAGTAGATGAGCCCTCCATCGTCGCGGTCGAAACCAAGACAAGGAAAGTTCTTGCGGTCGGTCACGAGGCGAAAGAGATGGTGGGAAGGACTCCCGGGGAAATTATTACCGTTCGTCCGCTCCGTGAAGGAGTAATAGCCGATTTCGAAGTTACCGAGGAAATGCTCAGGATTTTCCTCAAACGGGTGATAAAAAGCCGTCTTCTCGTAAGGCCAAGGATTGTCATCGGAGTTCCGTCCGGAATTACCGAAGTGGAGAAACGCGCGGTACGGCTTTCCGCGGAACGGGTCAACGCCCGTGAGGTATACCTTGTCACCGAACCGATGGCGGGAGCCATAGGAGTGGGGATCAATGTGCACCAGCCAATGGGTACCATGATTATCGATGTTGGCGGCGGAACCTCGGAAATAGCGGTGATCGCTCTTTCGGGTATTGTGAACGGGGCTACATCGATACGAATCGGCGGCGATAAACTTGATGAAGCAATTGTCCAATACCTGAAAAAAAATCACAACCTTCTGGTCGGGGAACGTACCGCAGAACAGATAAAAAAAGAGATTGGCAGCGCCTGCAAACTTGAACCGGAGTTGGAAACACAGATCCGTGGCCGCGACCTGGTAGCGGCAATTCCAAGGACTATCACCATCAGCTCTGCCGAGATCAGAGAAGCTATCTCGGATCCTCTCAATCAGATTACCGATGCGGTCATGCTTTCACTGGAAAGAACTCCCCCCGAAGTGGCGGCAGACATTCTCGACCGCGGCATTATCCTTACCGGTGGAGGAGCCCTGCTCCGCGGATTTGATAAGCATCTCCGTGAAGAAACAAGTCTTCCTGTACACATTGTGGATGATCCCCTCACCTGCGTTGTAAGGGGTACAGGCATTATCCTCGAGGATATCGCGTCATACAGAAAGGTTCTGTATTGATCCATGAAGCATTTATTCCAGTTTGTCACGGAGCACAGACGATCCGTTGCGCTGTTTTTGACAATTTTTCTGTCTGTCTCCATGATGCTCATGGGGGAGGGCGCTAAGAATCATTTTGCCCGCGTGGTCACGACAGCTGTTTTCAACAGCGGCAGATTTACCTTTTCCTGGGGAATCTACATGCTGGATCTCTGGCGTGATAACAGACGTTTAAGGCTTCAGAATCTCGATCTTTCCGACAAGGTAAACCAGAATACCCTTGCAGTCAGAGAAAACGAACGTCTCCGTAAACTCCTTGAACTTAAAGAAAACAAATCTTATTCTGTTGTTTCCGCGACCGTTATTGGGCGGGATATGGACAGGGTAGTCAACTCTCTCATCCTCGATGTCGGCAGAAGAGACGGTGTACGGAGAAATATGGCCTGTGTTACTGCCGATGGGCTGGTCGGAAGGATTTACGATGTATATCCTTCCTCATCAAGTGTGCTGATTATCGCCGATATCAAATCAAGAATCTCTGCGATGGTTGAAAACGAGGAAGCATTCGGAATCATCAGCTGGGATGGCGGTAAGAACCTTAAAATGTATGGCCTGCCTCTCATCAACAATGTGAAACCCGGACAGAGAGTCTACACCACTGGAGACGGCGGGGTTTTCCCGCGGGGAATTCTCGTTGGTACTGTCGGCAGAAAACCGATCAGAGAAGTTGAAATATATGCAAGTTTGAATATCGAGCCTGCTGTTGACTTTTCACGGGTTCACGAATTGTTTGTTCTCAAGGGTTCAGAAAATTCGGATATATGGAATGACGGCGGTCAGGGAGGCGCATTCCAACGGCCTTCACTTCAATAGGCGTAAACATGGTCATTGTCAGAAATATACTCATCATTATCATCGTTCTTCTGGTCCAATCGACCGTGTTCGGCCGTATTGATGTTGTTGGAGTCAGGCCTGATCTGGCTATGCTTATCCTTATTTTCATTGCCGCCGGCGCTGAACCCGCGGAAAGTATTCTCTATGGTTTTTTTATCGGTTTTGTCCAGGATATATACACCCCGGAGTATCTGGGATTCAATGCCCTGACCATGTCCCTCATTGGTTTTTCACTCGGTATTGTGAAAGAAACACTGACAGTCGAAAATTACCTGGTCAAAACCCTTGTGACTTTTGTAGCATGTATTTTCCATGACCTGTTGTATCTTTCGCTCTATACAGTATTCGACTTTTCTTTGCTTCTGAAGTTATTATTGAAGAACAGCCTTCCTGGTGCGCTGTATACTTCGATCCTGGCTTTTTTATCCATCGTCGTCTACAAATGGGTTACAGGGGGAGGGTTAAAAGGTGTTGTTCGGGAACTCACCACAGGCCGAAGATAGAATCGGTCAGAGAAAACCGCTGCCCCTTATTATATTGTTGATCGGAATGATGTTTGTT
>JBAYHX010000423.1:0-2882 GCA_041665965.1 Candidatus Latescibacterota bacterium | reverse complement strand
TTGTTGCTCCACAGTGTTAGCTGCTTCGCAGGCACGATAAAGATGTGTCCTGCCCCCTCCGGGGGAAGGATGTCCGGAGGACAGAAAAGGGGCTGCCTTCAAAAAAAGACTTTTGCAATTAGCTCTTTATTGTACAATTTTTTAGAGGATTTCGACTGCACGAGCGCTTCAATATACCGTTTATTCAACCAATGCCCCGAAAGCTGCTCAAGGCCTTTCTCATCAGCATTCGAAGTAATAACCGAAACAATGAATAGTGCAGAAAAATGGGCATTCTTTCCATCGTTCAGATTTGTTTCAGACACCACCGTACCGCGTTTTTCTGGAGTTTTGCGAATTCCGGATGGATAAGTTCCTCAAGGGTATGGCCGGGAGCCATGAAACACACTCTGCCGTTTCCATAATCGTATGCCCAGCCGGCCCATCCTGCGGAACCGAAACCCTTGTCTCCGATCTGTGAGTCGTAATGTTTATCACCCTTGATATTGTTATACGCCCAGCCGTCTATCGATTCATTGGTCATGAAAACATACCGGGGATCTTTGTCATACTGATTATAATGATGCTCGCCTGTTACGACAAAATCTTTCACACCCTTTGTTATCGGGTGCTTCCTGTTCGTTATTTTCACCTGGTACGGCCGTATATCAGTATGACGGAGCCAGTAGCCGCCCATAACATCGCGCAAAATCTCTGTCCCTCTCCGTGCGATATCGGTGCTGTTATGCAGAAACAATGCGCCGCCGCCGTTTTTCACAAACGACTGCACCATTTTCTCCTGCTCGACGGTAAACGGTCCGTAATGAAGGGTCACGAGCAGTTTATAACCGTCGAGGGATTGCATATTTTTGGGATCGCCCTCATAATCAAGAGTAAATCCAAGCCCTTTTACAATATTTTGGTCAAGAGCGGTTACAACCGTTTCCATCGGGGTGCTGGCGCCGACAAGAGCGTAACCATCGGCTTTTTTGTTTTGCCCGAAAGCTTCTCCGGAACCCAGCGCATTCGCAATGCCGATCGCTGCCATTGCTTTCATTGCGGAACGCCGATTAAAGTTTGTTGAATTATTCATGAATGTACTCCTCTCGAACACTAACCTGTTATTGTATACCCTGTTATAAGTCAGTATGAAATAAAACCGGATACGAAAGACCCGAATTCTTATAACAGTAAAGGGAAACTGTTGTATGATGAAAAACGATTCGCCTTACGATTGTGCATTTCTGATGTACATGGAATATAGTTGAGACATGTGACGGTTGGAATTATAGAATCTGTTTGGCAAATTAGATGTTTTATCAAACTATGTCAATAGTTCTTTGGAATTTTTTACGCTGAGACACCGGGAAATTGTTCTCCGGTATCGAAAGGAGGCTGCGAACATCTGAAGAATGTGGAACGGCAGATGGTGCGAAGAGGTGTTTATGGTGGAGCAGATCGGGATCGAACCGACGGCCTCATCCGTGCGAGGGATGCGCTCTCCCAGCTGAGCTACTGCCCCACTTATTCTATCGGTGCTTTTTCAATCCGTATTCGATTGGATTTTTTCACAAGTTTTTTGAAAACTTTCGGGTCGCCTTTCACCTTTCCGATCGGATTCACCGGGCTTGCCGGCATAATTCGGTTCGGTGTGGAACCCGGTGTCGCGCCATAAAAGATACAGAATGCATTTCCCGGAGGCCAGAAACCCAACTCGCCCAGTTCAACAACCTCTTTTGCGTTTTCCTCGCCCTTTTCCATCGGAAGAGAGAAATAAATCTCGTCTCCCCATGTGGCAAATCTCGCTTCGATCGGGAGATTGCGGATAATTTCCTGTGCGGTGTCGGAATCATTCAGTTCCGCTTTAACAAATTCACCGCTAATGGTGAGCAAGATGTCAACCGGCATCGGGATTCTTACATTTCTATGAGAAATTTACATTACCAGTGAAAATATAACCTGCGGAAAGCTCTGTGTAAAGTCAAAAATGCCGAAGCTGTTCCGCTATCCAAATCCTGTATCTTGACTTTTTTGGGAGTGAAGTGTATCATTACCCAAGGGGGAAGCTCGATGAGCAGGATAAAAATAATCGCCTTTATCGGAATTTATATCACCATTATACTTGCAATGCTGTTTGTATTCTTATTCGTCCAGGAAAGGTTCGGCGCCCACCTTTTCCTTTCTCCGAAAATCAATGCTTACGGCCAGCATTCGTTGATGCACAGGGAAAAGACTCCTGAAAATTATTATTTCCTCTGCAGCCATCTTGTCTCTGAAGAAAACACCGGAACAACCTGACAGTACACCTTAGCCCCTGATCAAAATCCACTTTCGCCCTGAAACCGAAACATTCCCAATACATGCGGGTAAGGAAGAGTTTCCTTCAGGGATTAATCCGCCAAAAAAGACAGAGCGGCGGCGGCAATAACACTCACCCCTGTCTCAATACAGCGCTCATCAACATCGAATAAATCGTTATGAAGAGGGAATCGAATCCCCTTTTCATCGTTAGCTACCCCAATTTTCAGATAGTATGCGGGTATACGGTCGGAAAAATGAGAGAAATCCTCGGCAGTCATGGGGCATTTTGTCTGAACAATCACATTTTCTTTCCCAATCAGGCTGGCGGCCGTATCGGTGACCAGCACATCGAGGTCCTTGTCATTGATGACAGGAGGATAGACATCACCTAGAAAAACCTTATTTTTAAGATCGAGAATTTTCGAGACGCCGTCCACCGTATCCTTGATGCGGTCCATCATGAAAGACATGGATTCTTTTGATAGCGCGCGGACGCCTCCCTGAATAGTAACCTCTCCGGGGACAGTTCCGAGTTTGCTTCCGCCCTCGATGAATGCGACATTCAGTGTAATGGTTTCCGATGGATCAATCCGCCGTGGAAT
>JBAYHX010000422.1:0-2903 GCA_041665965.1 Candidatus Latescibacterota bacterium | reverse complement strand
GACGCCGCCGATCCCCCGGGCCTGGTAATCGTGAGTGGTCAGAATACCGGAAAATCCGGGCGCTGAAGAAACGAGATTCGCACTGTCTATATGACCGGAACCCGCCATCAGCTCGGGATAGGCGAAATTCCAGGATGTCTTTTCACCAAAGCTCGGATATCCGAAGAATCCCTTAAGGTTCCACCCAAGCATAGTCTGCTTGAGAGCATCATGGAGGATGAGCACCTTACGGTTCGCCGCTTTCTCCATAGCCTCGCCGCACATGCTGAAATTACGGTGGAAAAGGTCGCGGGTCAATTCAAGGTAATCGCGGAGGGGCTGGTTATCACTGGCGTTCTGCCAGTAAAGAAGGCCTGATACCTCCGGAACCGGGCCGCGAAGCTTGTCTTTCGGTACATCGACTGTTTCGAACGTAAGCGTGGTGTCGTTATAAGCCTCGCGAAGCTTCTGCACCGTGCTGTACTTGTTTTTCAGGAAGTTGCGGTATTTCTGCACCATGAGCGGATTATGATCGAAAAGCCAGCCATCGGCGGGAGGCATATGACACCCCTCCTCAAGGTAGTGGGTATTGTATCCGATCACACGGTTACCCCAGGGCTGTGACTCGCAGTATCTGACGAGCGCCGCGCCAAAAGCGGCGGCCTTCTCCCAGAAAGCATCCGAGGCAAGCGAGGGAATCTCCTGCCCTTTCCCGTCTTCGTCGATAAAGTATTCGTTCGGATGCAGTTTTTTCCAGGAATCCGGAGGACGGGTGTAGAAGCGTATGATCACATATGCTTCCGGGTCGCCTTTCATGATATGTTCCACTTCGTCTTCGAGAAGGAACTCGGAGGCCGGCGGTTTAAAAAGAGGTTTCTCGGACACCGTATCGCCTTCCCACCAGCGATTTTTTGCGGAGGTTCCCCAGCCGTCAATCCAGATTGGATATACCCCCATTTTGTGTTTGTAGAAAAGGGGCATATACTTATCATAAAACTCCCTGGTGTTACCGGGGCTGTATCCCGGGAGGCCGTCCGGTTTTCCATTGATAAAGATTGTGGGACGGCCGTTGAACTGTTTCACCTCAACATCGGGAAGCCCTCTCTGTGCAAGGATAATCTGTCCGGTTGTAAATAAAAACATCAGGAAAGCAGCGGAGAAAAACAACATTCTCATCCTGAGCATGAAATGTTCCTTTCATGGAAAAATGGAATAGGATAGATTGCTGTATCGTAAAATAGAATGAAAAAATATACGATATAATTAAGGAAACTGCAAGAATTGGAGGGTGGTGTTTGTCTCGGAAGGAGAAGGATTGAAAAGAAAGAGAGCGGAACAGGAACAAACCCATTCTCTAAAGCTCTCTTTCTGTCCTTCGAACTTTTTTAAAGGGGGCAGTATATGATCAATGACACCTTTCCTTACCCTTTCCATCTGGAGTATACAAATTTTTCACTAAGAGGAAAGGGACAATGAATTGGGGGCTGATTTTGATATATTGCATCTATCAGCCGGATAATTTACTTCAACAGAAGCATCTGCCGTGTTTCGCTGAATTCACCGCACTTGAAACGGTACAGGTAAATACCTGAGGCCTGTTTGGATCCATCGAAATATGCCCGATATTCCCCGGCAGTCTTATAACTGTCAACCAGTATTTCAACCACCTGGCCGAGAGAATTATAAACAGTCAGGTTCACATCTCCCGGTTTGTAGAGAGTGAATGGTATAGAGGTTTTCGGATTGAACGGATTCGGGTAATTCTGTTTAAGTGCAAACGATACGGGAGATGAGGTGGTACCCTCATCCACAGAAGTCAGATCCGCACGGACAAACCAAACAGGTATGGAACCTCGATGATAAGATATCTCATTGCCCGATGGGGTCATCTTATCGTCCTTCAGAGGAAGTTTGTAAAGAGAGCTGTAACCGGCGGTTTGACTGTAGCGCTGATAAATGACCATTCCATCGTCGGGAGAATATCTCGCTAATCCCAGATTGGGGAAACGGCCGCTCGAAGTGGGAATTGAACCGCTGACATGAAGTATGGATGTAGTCTGCTGAAACAGATCGATCGCCGTTATGGAATTAGAGGCATTTGCTGAACTCTCGAACATGTCGCATACAATATACCGGTCATTTGTCTCGGCAAATGAAGGATTGCCCAGTTGGTAACCTGAACTGACAGGGGTTTTTACCCGTGTAATAATGCCGTCTGTGACACTCAGGATATTGATATCCCAGTATTCGACAGAATTCCCTCCTGCCAACGGAATCTGATGTGAAGCATCATACAGGACCTGAGCGCCGCTGTGATCCCATTCCAGCTTATCTGCCTGAACAGTAGTATAATTCCTGCTCCCTTCTGTTCCCGGCGTATAGAGAAGAATAGCTTTGCTGTTGTCCGGATTTTCAAGATCGAGTATGTAAATTGTGCTGTCGGCGTTGATTGTGGTCGCCGCAAGTAATTTGCCATCAGGAGAAAGCGCTACTGAATTCCATTTTGCTGAACTGTCAACGATCAATTCCTGGTAAGTATCGATCTTGATCATACGAAGATTGTTGGATGAATCAACAAATATAAGCTTGGAACCGTCCTTTGAAACCGTTATCGGGCAGGCGGTACCGGTGTAAACCCTTGTTGATGTGGGTTTTGATACATCTGCGGTACTCTGAATATCAGTTTTACCCAATAGAAGGTTATTCAGGCTTTGATAATCGTCAACGAAAGCGATTATATTATTTCCTGCTATCGGGGTGGTGTCTGCCGGAGCCTCAGTCGGTTCTGCATCGGGGATGCCAACCTGAGTAAACGATTCTTTTACCGCCGCAACCTCAGCAGAATCAGCCCCGTAAAGATCGGTGGCCGACTGAACGGCCGCAAGTCTCATATCGGTGAATTGAGCCTCAGGGGTAAGGTATCG
>JBAYHX010000421.1:0-2917 GCA_041665965.1 Candidatus Latescibacterota bacterium | reverse complement strand
TCTTTGTTATATCGCTGACAGAATAGTCCGAACCGGAAAGCTCTTTGATCATTACTTCCGATTCGGCCGCATTCTTGATATCAACCGTCTTGCCGCTTTTTTTTACCAGCTTCGCCTCAAACTCTTCTTTTTTTGCGGTAGCAAGAAGCGCTTTTATATTCCAGAACTCTACCGGCGTAAAAGCTTCTATTTCACTATCACGCTCAACAATAAGACGGAGTGCTACAGACTGAACCCTCCCGGCTGAAAGCCCGGAATAGAGGGTTTTCCAGAGAATCGGGCTGATTTTATAGCCTACAAGACGGTCAAGAACGCGCCGCGCCTGCTGAGCGTTCACTTTCTTGAGGTCAAGCTCACCTTTATTTTCGACGGCACGGATTACCGCATCCCGGGTGATCTGGTTGATCAAAACCCGGAAGTACGGTTGATCCTTTTTTAGGATATTTCTGGCCACATGCCACGCAATAGCTTCCCCTTCACGGTCAGGGTCGGTAGCAAGGAGAACAGTATCAACCTGACCGGCGGTTTTCTTAAGGTCCTGGAGTATCCGTGCTTTGCCCTTGATAACTGTATAATCAAGCGCAAAATCATGATCCACATCAATCCCGAATTCTTTTGGCGGAAGGTCAACGACATGCCCACCGGTGGGTTTGACTATGTAGTCATTACCGAGAAATTTATTGATGGTTTTCGCTTTTACTGGAGATTCAACAATTACTAAAAATTTCCCCATTACAGTGATAGTCTCCTCATATACTCGTCAGCGATCTTCGAACAGAATGGTAGCAACAATTTCATCAATTTCGGATTCCTGTAAAGAATCTGCGCCGATGAGCATGCAGTAATCAAGCACCTTCTCCATTTGTGCGCCATTGATAACGGATAGAGCTTTTAATTTCAGAAGATAGCCATACACTTCGGGAGAAATTTTCAATCGCTCGTAATCATGAAGGATACGGACGGAATTCTGATTCTGTTCACTAATTTCTGTGGATTTTACTGTAAGAAAATTAATTTTTTCAAACAACCAGTTGAGAGCCTCAGCTACTTCACGCTCGTTATACCCCCGAGTGACCAGACTTTCAGAAAACTCGCTCAGGCTTTCAACATCGAGATTATTCTCTTTTATATGTCCAAGAAGCTGGATAAGAATTTCTATTGTTTTTTCGTTCACACACCCCACTCCATAAGAAATGTGCAATTTTCAGCAATATGTTAATAAATTATAAATCAAGAAAAATATATTAATTATCAATCCGTTAATCAAGTGAATTCATTTCCGCCTGATTTTTCAGAAAGGTAACATGACTACATTATGACGCATGAGAGAAAATTTGACTCATATAAAAATTCACATTTAACAAATTCACCTTTCAATTGTAAATTATATGCGATTACCGGCGTGCCGCATCATTTTATTGATATTTTACTTCATTGTATTGTTATGCGCGCAACAGAAAATTGAAGTAGCATCGACTTGAAATTTATATACATCATTCCAGCGTTCTTTTCTAATTCAGAAAGCAATGAAAGATATATACCTGTCAAACTTTTTTTTCGATCATGGTATAAAAGGATTTACAGGTCAGGATCATTTTTTATCCTTGCTCTTTACATACGGCATCTTCATCTTTATCACGCTCCAGAGATGCCGTCATTCTTTGTTTGTAAAATACCGGCAAATGAACTACCCCAAAGCAGAGTTGCGAGTTATTCTTTTATTAAAATCAGATGGAGAATTTCATGAAGACAATAATATCAAAAGCATCAATCAGCGCAGCGGTGTTTTTCATAGCGCTTGCAGCGGTTCCCCTCTCCGCTCAACAAACAGTTACGGAAAAATGTGCGCCATCACGCGATTACTGGCCGACCGAGGGATGGAAGGCCTCCACGCCTGAAAAGCAGGGAATGAACAGCGTGCAGCTTGGCAATCTAGAGCGGTTATTCAGTCAGAATTTCCCCAGTTCTTACAGTTTACTGGTTATCCGTCACGGGTATATAGTCAAAGAGGCTTATTACAACGGTATGGATGAGAACAGGTCCAATAATATTTACTCCATTACCAAAAGTTTTATTTCTGCATTGACCGGAATCTGCATAAAAGAAGGTTTCATCAAAAGCGTCAACCAGAAAATGCTGGGCTTTTATCCGGAATTTATCACGGCTGATTTGGACACAGCGAAAAAGGGTATCACAATCGCACATATGCTTACTCATACCAGCGGTCTCAGCGGAGGAGGGGGCGATGACTGGCTGAAAAATACGGTGGAGAGCAGACTTGCAAGCAAACCGGGAGAGGTTTTCAGTTACAGCAACAGCGTTCCCGATCTCCTTTCGGGAATAATCACAAAAAAAACGGGTATGAACACCCATGAGTTTGCAAAAAAAAAATTGTTTGGTCCTCTCGGTATTTCTGTCGAAAAGTGGGAGACAACGCCTCAAGGCATTTACATGGGGGCAAACGGCATGTATATGACTCACCGCGAGCTTGCCAAACTCGGGTATCTGTACCTGAATTACGGCTGCTGGGACGGCAATCAGATACTTCCATCAGACTGGGTCAGAGAATCGAGCAGTATACACGCTTCTTTCGACAGGCAGAAAGCTTACGGATACCTCATGTGGGTACGTCAGAATCAGGACACGTTCAATGACAAAAAAATCCACTCGTATTACTTCTACGGCCACATGGGACAATATGTCGGTATATTCCCGGAACTTGACCTGCTGGTGGTTATGTCCGCTGACATAAAGGATACAAGAAGGGATACTTTTTTTGTAATGGATCTTATTCATGACTTTGTCCAGATGCATGTTTTCCCTGCAATTACCGACAGCAAATAAAATTCTGAAAGCAATCTTGCCGGATACAATGGATATAAAATATTTTTCAATTCAGCCACTCACTCCATATTGA
>JBAYHX010000420.1:0-2919 GCA_041665965.1 Candidatus Latescibacterota bacterium | reverse complement strand
TACTTCCGGAAGGACAAACTCTTTGACCGGTGGAGAAGATTCTGCGGCAGGTGAAACGGAAATCTTCTTCATTCGGAACGGGAAATTGGCTTTTCCCATGCCCGAAGGAGAGACAGAGACAAAACGGATCCAGGGGTCATCGGCAGAACGGACGCCCAATGGCGCAGGTTCCAATCCTTCGGGGATATTCTGGTTCATGAGACGGAGCACATGGTCTCCCGCGCGAACTTCCGGAATCGAGAAACGCCCCATACGGTCGGCGATGATACGGGTTCCGTCTTCCATAACAAGCACAATACCCGGAACCGGCGGTTCATTTTCGTCCTGAATACCGTTTTCATTCATATCCACCCAGGCGCGCCCCAGTATCACTTCGTCAAGGGAGAACAGGTCCGGCCGTACCTGGACTTTTGCCCTTGCCGGGCCGGCTGACAGAGTAGTGCCGTTGGAAGTGGAGGCAGTAGCGGTAACTATATTGACCCCATCGCCAGAACCGGCCCCTGTACCCAAAATAAGACGGTAGGTCAGCCGGTTGGTTTTTCCTGCGCCCAGGCCGGTGATCTTCCACATGATATCCCTGCCTCGAAGGCTGTCGGGAGGGAGGGGATTTCCATCGAGACGGGCTGAATCTTTGACATAACCAAAACCGAAGGGGATCAGGTCACGGACGGTTATTGCGGAAAGGCTGTCGCTCTTGCTGAGATTCTGAACTACTACATTGTAGATCACGAAATCGCCTGTTTCCGCCGCTGTGGGATTTGCAGTTTTCTGCACCGTGAAGAACGGGACCGATACAACAACATCCGCCGGGTTTGACGCAACAGTGATCGAATCCGCTGTTGCTGTTGCAATATTGCGTGTCGGGTGTTCGCCCGGCGCGAGATCGCTGGCGGGAGTGAGGGTAAACAGCAGTTTCCGGATGCTGTCTTGCGCCGCGCCGGAAAATGTCCAGGAAAGAGAATGAGCGAGGCTGTCGTAATCGGCTGCCGGCCGGCTGCTCCCAAATACATATGTCAACTCGCGGGGCAGCGGGTCGCGGACAGTAATAACGGATGAAGAGCCGGATAAAACCGTGACGCCGATTTCATAATTGATATTTTCACCGGGCTGAGATGTTCGGGTATCGGCGTTTTTGGAAATCTCAAGCCGGGCGACACTCTTGACGTTCACCGCGGTTTCCGAATAAATGGGCTGCCCCCCTTCGGCCTGCGCCCATGCACGGTTGATAAGAGTGGTTTTGCCCGTTCCGAATGCAGAAGCTTCCGCCTGCACTCTGAGGGTATCCTGAATCCCCGGCTGCAAGTCGCCCAGATTCCAGCGGATGATATTTGCCGTGGTCGAACCGGCATCCGTATTAAGAATCTTCCACCCGCTGTTCAGGGTATCGATCACGGAGACCGCTCGGGCTGTATCGTTCCCGATGTTGGAAATTACGATGCGGAAATCAACCGATTCTCCCGAATTGACCGTATCCTGCAATGCGGTTTTGGTAAATGCGAGAACCGGGGATTTTCCGAACAGAGGGATGTTGAACGCAATGGTCTGAATATCCGGAATGATGATCGGGTCGGCAGTCAGGGTGTATGAATTGGGAAGAGCAAGGGCAAGTCCATCGGCGGAAACGACACTCATTGTGATCGGAACACCGGCGGCTCCTGTGTCGTTGACCGGATTCACCACCAGATAAAGTCTCCGGGGGGGATACGGTGATCCGGCAGGCGGCTGCACGGTCATGATATAGTGCGCCGGCTGAGCCGGCGTTCCCACCTGATTGCCGCCGAATAGAAACGCATACCGTCCGTCGGATGTTGTTGTGAAAGGATTGATGTTGTCAGTATTCGGCGGAGAACCGGTTCCGCTGAGACTTGGGATTGCAAGAGTTGCTCCCTGTATGGTTGTCAGGGTAACCGTTACTCCGGGTATCGCCAAACCTGTTGCGGCGTCAAACGTCCGTCCAAAAGGATCTATCAGTATATCCGCATTTACAACCACACTGCCGGCCAGGGTGCTTTGTGATGATATCGGCTGGGTTATTACCGTCCCATCGGTCATCTTGACCCGAAGAGTGAAGCTCCCCGGATCGAGGTTCTGAAAGTCATATCGGCCATCTTTGTCCAAAACGGTTGATGCTACGATCGTACCCTGCGCATCGACCAATTCCACCCCGGCCCCGGCATACCGCGCTCCGGATTCCTCGCCGCGTCCGTGTACCATACCGCTGATGGCGTTTTTGGGCGCTGAAGCTGAACCATCCGCATTGACAGTGATAGACTGGATCACCCCGTTGGAAATCATCCTCCCTGTAGCAATTTCCTGAACATTCGCGGTAAGCTCGTATTTTCCCGGTGGAATATCCGGAACAACAAAAATTCCGTTCTTGTCAACAGTCACCGTAATTGTAACCGGGTCGCCGGTGACCGTGGTTCCGGTAAGCTTGACCTCCACCCGCAGGGATGGATCGTCTGCCAGCACCTCTGTTTGCCTTAACTGGTCGTAAACCCTTACTCCCACTGCTCCGGGTAATACTACCAGCTTTACGATATCAGAGTCAAAACCGGCAAAGGAGGCTATCACCCGTGCGGTATCGCTCTTTGCCAGTACAGGTGCAATCAATTGAGTAACCGCTTCTCCGTTCCCTCCCGAGACCGGGATGTCGACATGGCCTGTTCCATTGGGGAACGTTCCTTTATCGGCGGTAAACTGTACTATTGTTCCATCCGGCAGCGGGCGGCCTTGCTCGTCTGTAACCTGCGCTGTCAATACCGAACGGTCAGAACCATTCGCAACAATGACCCTGGGATCGGGAACCAGTACGATTTGGGTGAGAAGGACAATAGTTTCCGCTTCTCTTTCCACCGGTGTGCTGGACGAAGTACGTATATCGGTGTACCGGCTCAGGACTATATCTCCGGGCTGCGC
>JBAYHX010000419.1:0-2940 GCA_041665965.1 Candidatus Latescibacterota bacterium | reverse complement strand
TTTTTTTATCGGTTAAAAATGCAGGGATTTGGAGAGAAAGGCAAGAAGAAACCCTATCGAATTCATTTTATAATGAGATCGTCCGGATTCCGGAAAAAGTGTTTATAGCGAATCAGTTTAAGTCCAAGAAATAGTTCAACGGCTATAATTTTCTTGACAGGGATGACACAAGAAGGTTAAATACATTATTGTTCTGATGAAATATCTATCTGCTTTTAGCAATTTTAATACAATCCGACTCATTTTTGGAAGGAAATAACGAGGATGGAAGAATCGGTAAATAAAAATGTAAAGGTAAATCAAAAAGAAAAACAGAGTCTGAGAGAATATTGGAAGTATAACATCAGCGCTGTCCTGTTTGGTTTCGGAGGAAGTGTCTGGGGCGGAATGACCTATTATATGGGAATTCCTGTGGCGTTCCTCACGTTTCTCAATGCGAGCAAGACCCAGATCGGACTCATCACTGCTATATTCTGGCTGGGATTCGCACTTCCGGGAACATGGGCTGCGTATGCTTCCGAAGGTAAAACAATAAAAAAGAAATATATCGCCGGAGCTTTCTTTCTTACCAGCATACCCTGGCTTGCCTATGGTATCTATGTTTTGCTTACCGGTACAGCAAATGCATCTTTCAGTATATGGCTATTCCTTATATGCTATGCATTGGCCTGCCTGACAGTGAATCTGTATATACCTGCGAATTATACACTTCTTTTCAAAATTATTCCTACCGCTCAGCTCGGTTTTCTTTTGGGGGTGCAGTTCACGTTCCGATATGGAGGTAATTTCCTTTCCGGGTTTGCATCAAAGGGAATTCAGAGATATTTTGAAGCTCCCTATGGTTTTGGAGTGATATTCATTCTGGCTTGTGTGTTTTCCATACTGACCGCCCTGGTTATCCTTCTCCTGAAAGAGCCGGAAGGGACTGCAGTAAAAAGCGCTCCCTCTTTCTGGGATTATCTGAAAAAATGTGTTGAAATAGTAAAATCAGACCGTCTGCTGGTGAAATTCTTTGTCGGTAAATGGCTTATGAGCGGCCACAATATCATGATGGCGTTTCTTCTCGCTTACCTTATTCAGGAACGGGGATTCAACCGTGTTGACGCAGGCTGGTTCCCGGCATTGTACGGCCTTGGTCTGGCTATTGGCGGTTTAACCGTTACCAAGATCGCCGACAAGTACGGTCCCAAATACATGATGGCCACAGCCCAGATATTCGCCATTCTTTATACACTTATCGCATGGTTTGTTCCTTCTTCCGGTCCGTGGGTATTCTTCGCTGCATTCATAGTCACCGGACTGACGCAGATTTCGGACAATGTAGGTTACACGAACATGTGCCTCATGTGTTGTCCTACTCTCGACAAATCCACCTATGTAGCGGTTACCAATATGGGTATAATCCCGTTCATGGCTCTTCTGCCCATCATTTTCGGAAAACTCATGGATCTGAAAATTCTGACTTTTCAGGGATTGTTCATCGTTGCGCTTTGTATGATGGTTACGGCAATTCTCTATCTTCTGTTTGTTTTGGATAATCCAAAATCGTTTTACGATTTGAAAGCGGCGAAAAATAAATAAGAAAAACTGTATATTATCCCTACCGCCGCTTTAAGAGGCATTAAGAGGAGAAAAAATATTTCCGGCAGCTTAGCTTGTCGAAATCGTCGGTAGAATCCCATGTTGGTGTGTAAAGGACAACTAAGAACTGACATATTGAGAGGATTATTTACTCTATGCATAAGTGAGCAATGAGGATATTCTGCATACTAGATTATACCTTCAAAAAATTCGTTCTTTAAAAAGTTCTCTGTGGGCAATTTATGTCACCACTTTTTAAACACAAAAAATACCGCTACGAGCAAGAAAAGGAATCCGACAAAGTAATTCCATCGCAATTCCTGTTTCAGGTATAGTACAGAGAAAACGCAGAATACGATGAGTGTGATAACCTCTTGAATCATTTTCAGCTGGGCTGCAGTGAAATTGTAGGATCCAATACGATTTGCAGGTACCTGAAAACAATATTCAAAAAAAGCAATGAGCCAGCTTGCCAGAATCACTTTCCAGAGAATGGAATCTTTGTATCTGAGATGGCCATACCAGGCAAATGTCATAAATATATTTGAAATTGTCAGGAGAATTACTGTTTTCATGAAAAAAAGTGGCACATGAGAGGAATAACTTTTTGTTAACTATAAGAGTGATGGTGTAAAAAAGAATTATCATTTTAAAATACACAAATTAGAAAATAAATTCAAGAAGTAAGTAGGCGGTATAAAGAAAACTGAAAATTATACGGATATTCAACCGAACTATGCCTCTCCATTAGGCTTACCTTTTTCCATCTGCAAACGAATTTTCGGAAGAACGTCCGGATAGTTCCTTCGAATAAAATAAATCAGTTTTTCACGGATATCGCACCGCAGATCCCACAGGTCATCGCTGTTCTTCGCGCTTACCAGAGCGCGGAGTTCCATTGTTTTCTCTTTTAAATTTGTAACAGACAATCCGTACGCTGTGCCGTCCCATTTGGGAGATTCCTTGAGCAGACGGTGAAGCTCATTGCGAATATCATTCGCCGGTATGGTATAATCCAGATATAAATAGACAGTACCCAGAAGATTGGTATGAACACGTGTAAGGTTCAGGAAAGGTTTTTCGATGAAATACATTATCGGCAGGACCATACGGCGGTTATCCCACAATTTTACAACGATATAGGTAAGAGTTATCTCCTCTACATTCCCGTATTCGCCCTCCACAATGACAGAATCATCCAGCCTGACAGTTTCTGTCAGGGCTATTTGAATGCCCGCGAGCAGGTTTGCGACCGATCTTTGTGCGGCTACACCTATGATTATACCTGCTACTCCTGCAGAAGCAAGAATAGCTGTCCCGAGCTGACGGATCCTGTCAAAAGTCATGAGAATGGAACCG
>JBAYHX010000418.1:0-2952 GCA_041665965.1 Candidatus Latescibacterota bacterium | reverse complement strand
AACGACGCTATCCGCCAAAGGAAGTTTCAATTCAAAACTTATTTTTGCAGATAGAATAGCCGTTGCGGAATCAAGCTCGACAACGACTCCCTGGTTCATAAGTGCAAAAACTTCTGAGGCAGCATTCTCCCCTCTCTCCTGATAAATTTTTTTCATAACTTCAAGTATACAAATCGAAGGTACGATTAAGTTATCTGTTTCCATCAGCGGTTGAGCGAAAAAATCTGCGTTCTCACCGTTCGCCAGGTACTCTATCCATCCGCAAGAATCAACCAGATTCACACTCTGTCTCCGTCTCTTTCAGCCGTTGTATCAATACCTTGTAAAAAACCCCGCATGTCATTGATGTTCTTTACTTTTATGAATTCCAGACGATTTTCATGAGGAATAATTTCCATTATTTCACCAGGTTGGATTTTGAAAGTTTTTCTTATTTCTCGTGGTATAACAACCTGAAATTTCGACGATATTGTCACTTGCATACTTTCCTCCTATCGATAATAATTATTCTTACAATATTATAATCGATAATGGAATAGTTGTCAATAATTTTCTTTTCCTCCTTTTACCTTTGCCATTTTCCTTTTCCTTCTTCCTTCATGCGTGTTTTCTAAGAATTTTATCTTTTGTCTTTTTCCAACCTTCACCTTTTTTTCAAAACCCTCTTTTCTCCGCCGAGGGAGCAAGAAGAGGATTGAAAATTCTCCCCTTACGGTAATTTCTCAGGAGAAAATACGGTACCGAGCCGCGGCGGGCCATCTCATCCGCCCATTGAGCGCATATCATCTGCTGAATGATATTGCTCATGATCCCCAAAGTGGGGCAGAAAGTCTCCTTGTGGGTGGCGATACGGATCACTCCGACGGATTCAGGTGAAAAGTTATAGAAACCTGCATCCGCCACATCAATAAGACGGGATTTTCACTTGAAATTCTCCCCAAAAAAAACCGCCAGACACTACATCCGGCGGTTTGTTGATAGGCTATAACATTCTTTGATGTGGCTTTATTATTTCATCAGAAGAAGTTTTTTCGTAAGCCTTGTAGAACCTGCCTCCAATTGATAGAAATAGATGCCGCTTGCATAGCCGGTAGCATTCCAGGCCGCTGTATGACTTCCCGAAGCGACTTTCCCCTCGACCAGCGTTGCAACCTCTTCCCCAAGTGTGTTGAAAATTTTCAGGGTAACGAACTGTGACTGAGGAACAGAATACTCAATCGTGGTAACCGGATTAAACGGATTGGGGAAATTCTGGGAAAGACGAAACGCCGAAGGCATATCTTCCGTAACACCCGTTTCCTCGGAGAAGGGATTGGGGTTTGCGTCGGTGCCGTCGATCAGGGTTAAATCCTTGCCGGATACAGCGCCGCCGCCTGTTATTGTAACAGGGGTAAGATTTCCCAATGTCCCGTAGACGCCCCAGGGATCGGTCTTCAGTATAGTATTGTTCGTATCCGGGATATATCCCAGAGTGAATAGTACCGAAGCTATAAAATATTTTCCATCGGATAGCCCCGAAAGAGTATAGCTGCCCGGAGAATCCAATTTAATCTCGGCTGCTGAATGACTATTTTTAAAGTCGGTAGTGGTAAAGGCGGCCAAAACAACGGCGCCTTTCGCGGCGCCCGAGTAGGAAACTGTTCCGGAAATTGAACCGGTCCCGACAACATAGTATAAAAAGCTCCCCGCAGCAAAAGAAGCATTTCCGTGCATATCCTCCACTACCACCCAGTAGCTGTATTGCGTTCCCGAAATCAGGGCGCTTCCATCATACTGTACGGATGTCGTTGTCAATTTATCATTAGAATTCCATATTCTGTTCCAGTTTGCATCACTAATTTGAACCTGATAGGTATAGCCTGACCCTACCCCTGTCCAGGAAAAGGATATCGGATTGGTTACTGTCTGCCCTTTTGAAGGTGAAAGGCCGGTGGCACAAACGCTTACAAAACTTTCCATTACATCGGTTTTAACCGTTGTCGAATCCGGGTCAATAATAGTGTATGTATAGGTAAGCGGCGGAGTCGGCGGATTGCTGCCGAAGGCCAGATCCTTGTTTGCCTGCCATGAACTCCAGCGCTTTTCATTCGCATTATAATCGAGCAGCAGGGAGCCGGTGATCCCGGGACCGGTAACCGCTACCGAGGTCGCTTTATGATTTGGATCCTCGACTGATAATTGGACTGTATAATTTCCATTATTCCAGTTTTGTGAGTTCGTTGATGTTGAATATTGTTTCTCCTCCTCGGAGAAGGGATTGGGATTTTCTGTTGTGCCGTTAACCAGGGTGATATTTACACCGGATACATTTGTCCCGCCGGTTATCGTAACAGGGGTGAGATTCCCCCATGTCCCGTATACCCCCCAGGGATCGGTCTTCTGTATAAAATATCCATCCTGAACCTGAGTTGCTATAGACGAAACCATATAATACGTCCCATCGGCAAGCCCGGAAATCGTATAGCTGCCCGGAGAACTCAATTGAGTCATAGCTATCGGATCACTATCAAATTGTTGATTGGTAAATGCGGCAACAAGTATGGTGCCGGTTACGGCGCCTGTGTAGGAAACTGTTCCCGAGATATCAGCTGCGCCATAAACCGTGCTGGAAGCTGAAGTGATAAAAAAGAGAGACAAGAGAATCAACGAGAGTTTTTTCATGGTGTTTACCTCCTTTGAAACTGAAATACAAGCGTGTGTTCAAAACCAACATTCCCATATCAACATCATGGTAGATAACATATTACGTTCAGGCACGGTAAACAAGGTATATTTTGAAAAGTTCTGTTTTTTTCTAAAAGTCCACTGATCACATAAAAAAACCGCCAAACCTTTGTATCCTGTCTGACGGTCGAGGTATTATTAATACTATTGAGCTCATTGCAAAAGTCGTTTTGGAAACGAAAAAAAGATAAGTTTTATTACTTCAGCCCCCTAACCCTCAATCTCTTT
>JBAYHX010000417.1:0-2997 GCA_041665965.1 Candidatus Latescibacterota bacterium | reverse complement strand
GGAATCAGCAGGTGAATTTCGGCGGTTAAGAGAAAAGCAAGCATGTAGACTTTTTCACAAGCTTTTTTAATACCCTTTATTTCACCAACACCATCTTCCCCGCAGCTTCCGCATATCCGGTTTCCACACGGTAAAAATAAATCCCGGAGGTCAGCCCGGAGCCATCGAAATGAAATTCGTGCGCTCCCTTTTCCTTTTGACCAAGGTTGAATCTATTAACCTGCTGGCCAAGAGTATTATAGACCGAAATAGACACTTTACCCGGCATACCGAGTTCATACCGGATAGCGGTCGAGGGATTGAACGGGTTCGGACGGTTGGCGGCTGTTACAAAGGGACGGGGAACTTCGCTCGATTCTTCCAAAATTTCCGATGTGCCTACAATTGTAAACCTGCCGGATGGAGGAAATCCAAAGCCGGAGGAATTGTTATTTTCGCTGTAACTATCAATACGGATGAGACAATTTGTAGAATTAACAGGCGGTACTGTCCATGGATATACATCGGCTCCTGACGGATTATAATATCCTGTTGCTATCCTATCCCAGTGTGACCCCCCATCAGAGGAAAAAAATATGTTTACTCTGCCTCCCCCCCACACGATAGACCATGTAATATTAAACACACTTCCCGCTTCCAGAACATCCCCTTTCCGGGGAGAGTCAACACTTATCCAAGAAGGTTCAGGATTTGAAATATACCCCTTGAAAGAATCGTATCCCCGATACCACACTCCAGTGCTGTCGCCGTCGCTCGCAATGCCGCTGTAATACATGCCGTCGAACGCGGAACCCGAATCTACCGCATGAAGGCCGTATACTTCTCCATCCGTCATACCGGGGATTGTAAAGTATCCCAAACCTGTTCCATCGGGAGCAAAGATACCGAAAGATGCGGGGTTTAGTCCGGTTGCAGGAAAGAGGCTGAAACCGTTTGAATCGGGAGAGAGACTGGCCGGATTGGGAGGGGAATATGAATCAAAACAAGACCATGTCTCCTCAGGAATTCCGGGAGGCAGTGCCTTATCCCAGATGCCGTCTCCATAACCATTATTCCAGCACACATATTCTCCGTAAGGGTTTATCATCTGTACGATGCAGGACTGGGGCGAAGCGACATAAAGTTTTTCGTTGCTGAAATCGAGGAATCCCGGACGAAAAACAGAGCCAGAACTGCTCCACCATTCCGAAAGATCGATCTTACCTAAAAGTGTTCCGTCATGGATGTTTACCGAAGCGATTCCGGAACCGGTAGCTGGGGTGCCTTCTTTTGGCCACAAATAGGGGAAAAATAACTGGTCAGCGCCGTCGCTCACCGGGCCGCCAAAAGGGGGACGATACGGTATTTCTGATGAAGGATATGACATTTCCCCTTTATTTCCCCAGTCTGTTTGAAGGACTGCTTCACCACCCGGTATCCACTCCCATTTCTGCAGAATGACCTCGTTCGGAAGGATTGACTGTGTAAAAAAGTATCTGGTTGGATCATCCGGGTCAAGCGCCAGGCCGGGAGCTTCACCTGTTGTGATATATTTTGTACTTTCTAAATATTCTTTATTATCTGGGTCGGCTCCTATAATCCATCTATTACGGACAATATGGGTTGGTTCTGATTGAGTCGAGGGAAGGGCATCAAAAAAACGAGGATGTGCAAAAACATTCCCCTCTTCATCATGGGTCAAAAAATTTGCTCCGGCAAATCTTCGGGAATTAATAAGGTTGGTAGCTTTAAGACCCGGCGAAACATTATCGTAGGCAACGATATAATAGGGGGTGTAATTCGGAAGAAAATTGTTCCCATTTTTATCTTTTCCATCCCATGTTATCGTATTATCTCCCGAATTCAGAGAAAGATAAGAGACGTAAATGCAGGTATCGATCTGATTGACATAATGCCAGCCAAGATTCCCATTTCTCACATTGTGTATATCCCACTCATAATTAGAATTAAAAATGACAAATATTCCCTGTGCAGCACGGTTCACTTTACATGGAATCTTGAGGTTATTGTCATAATAGTATTTAATGACAGAAGGAGCTTGAATTATTAAACGATTTGGCTGGAATAAGGCCGCAGAAACAGATTCGGAAAAAACCAAGAATGCCAAAAAGATAAAAGAAAAAATTTTAATTCTCATTTTTAACGTCTTTCGGACATAAAGGACGTATGTATTTTCATTTCACCAAAAGCATCTTCCCGACAGCCTCAGCATATCCGGTTTCCGCCAGGTAAAAGTAAACCCCGGAGGTCAGCCCGGAACCGTCGAAAAGAAATTCGTACGCGCCTTTTTCCTTTTGCCCGAGGTCGAATCTATTAACCTGCTGGCCGAGAGTATTATAGACTGAAATGGACACTTTTCCCGACGTGCCGAGTTCATACCGGATAGCGGTCGAGGGATTGAACGGGTTCGGGAAATTCTGCCTGAGATTGAATAACTCCGGTTGAATAACGCCTTGCTCCTTGACATCGGTTGTTTCACCTGTCCATCCCGCAAGGCTGGACCATAACCACCATGCCGCATATGCTTTGAGATTGCCGTTCAGCGGCTGGCTGTGGGCTGCATCGCAATTATACCACGCCCCCGGATGTGCATTCTGCCATTCCAAAGCCCAGTTGCTGTCCTGTTTGCCGTCGCCGTTGGAATCGTAATCGCAGTTATCGGTGGGAATTTTATCTCCGAAATACTGACCGTCGGGATCGTAGGTTTCGATATCGTTGAAATCATACAGTATCTTGTTGTTCGCCCTGCAGTATTCACGGATCTGCTCATTGCGGATATGCAGATTCCCTGCCAGCCCGGTGCCGTCGTGATGACCGGTCATATAAACAAAACTGATAGAAGGATACTCCTTCTCAAGACCGCTCATAAGACTAAGATACGTATCTATGTCGGTTTTCGAAGCGTGGCTGACTCCACCGCACCACGACCAGATAATAACATTCGTATCAGTATGGCTGCCGAGATAATTCCGTGTGGCGGCAGCCCATGACGTAAAG
>JBAYHX010000416.1:0-3008 GCA_041665965.1 Candidatus Latescibacterota bacterium | reverse complement strand
TTTATCATCGCTCATCCTCTTCATTATCAATGTCTTATCATCTTTTTAGTAATATACCGATAATGAAGAGTTTTGCAACTAAAATCAGCTCAAATAATAGTAATTTTTAGAGGTGGCCTTAATAGCTTAATAATTCTTGCGATTTAATAGAAATAATTTATAAATTGGGAGGGAATGGGATAGGGAATTGGTTGTTAGACGGACAAATCGTTCTACACAGAGGAGAAGGATAATGCCTACAATTAGTGTTACTGTGCTGCGTGATGATAAACCTGTAAGTGGGCACCGTGTAGTCTTAGAAGTCAGCGGCCTCGGCGGAATGACGAGCCCCGAGCATACGGACTCTCATGGAGTAGCTCAGTTCGATGTGGAATACGGCCAGGAGGGAGACGTTTTTGTCGATGGTTCCAATGAAGGCCACTGGGGTTCATACATCGCAACAGATATTACAGTTAACCTATAGTCTTTGAATAATGGTTTTACTTGTTCGATAATTGACCCTTACCGCTATTCCTTGTACCATATTAAGAGTTAATCATGTTACCCTTAATCCTAACATAATGTATGGATCAGTTTTCGGGGGTAGGTCAATGGAATCCGCTCGTACTGAATCGAAAGAGGATTATTTAAAAAGATAATCCCCTTTTATTTATTTAAGATGCAACTCTCAGAAAGTAAACTGATAGGTTATCTTGGTAACTGCGGTTTCGTACGAAGTCCTGTAATCGCGGATGCCGTCAAACAGGTGGTTATAAACAATGTAAATGTCGCTGCCGATTTTAGGTATATAGTGGATTCTCAGATTGAGATTCGCAAGCTTTGACTGGTTGTTCCACTGTATGAAAGCGTGAGAGGCCAGACGGGTCGTGAAATTGGTGTTCAGACGGACGCCGTATTCCTTGGTATCAAATGTTTGACTGCTTATATCGAGCCTGTTGAAAGTGGCGTTTGAGTCAAGTGAGAAATGGCTGTTAAGTTTGTAATTCAGTTCGGTTTGAAGCATTGTTCTTTTGCCGTTGTAAAAATCGCCGAATTGTGTGTGGATTTCTCCTGAAACGCGCCTGCTCTGGTTCGAATTGAATATCGCCTCAAAATATGTCCAGTCGTAAATACCCTTGGGTATGATAACATCTTTGAAAATATTGAAATTTTCATCGAGATATTCGTAATTGTTGCCTATGTTGAAAGTGAAAGTGTCCTCGCTGCCTGTCAGTACCCCGAACGGGCTGAATGTTAGGTAACGTGATATCAGACGGTTTTTAATGTCGGTGTAGTAATTCAGGTTGAGGGGCATGAAAAGAAGCTTGCGGACATAAGGGATTCCCGGTCTCGGCGTGAATTTAACGGTTGCCATGGTTTGACGGACTCCCGGCCTGTCAACAAAGCCCATTAGCGGGGTGTAGTTCTCATTGCGCGAATGGTGCAGAAGGAAAACATTGAGAAGGTCGTTGGGATAGCTTATAAGGAACCTTCCCGCGAGAGCGTTTTTGTCGGAATCGGGATTGTTATAACCCGCAAAATAGCCGCTAACCTCAAAATTGCGTGATTTCATGAATGTATTGGTATTGTATGAAAAATCCATACCCAGAACCTGCTCGCCCCTGTCTTCGTTATAGTAATTAGTGGCAATCATGCCGATATACGATCTTTCGAAGATGTCGCGTTTCATGCGGACTACCGAATAGTTGGTCGTGGGCTGACCGTATTTTTCGTCGGTCTGCATATTTATCAATCCGACACTGTATCGTCCCGCCTTGCCTGTGACTTTCGCTCCACCGAGAATAGGCACCTGCTGACCGCCGTCTCTGGTGAGACCTATTCTCCGGGAATAGAACGGATTTGTGGTTGAAGAAGCAAATTCAAAAATTTCTGCGCCTTCGAGGAAAAAATCCCTTTTTTCGGGATAGAGAACATCGAAACGGGTCAGGTTAATTACATTCTGATCGGATTCCACCTGCGCGAAGTCCGTAAATGTGGTCAGGTCGAGGGTGAGATCGGAGGCAAGCGGATATTTTATATCGAGGCCGGTTTTTAACTCGCTGTTGCCTTTATAGTTGCCTTTTGCCAGGCCGGAAACGCCGTCCGGGTCTTTCCATTCGGTTGCGCCGCCAGCAAGAACAAAGGGTTTGATTTCGAGGAGGCTTCCGCGTTTGATATTTTCGAGGCCGTCAAGGGTTCCGCCGGTTGAGACCTGAAAGATGTTATCATCACGGCGCCAGCCTGTCCAAAGGCTTTCTTCGTGACGGCTCATCATTTCACGTTTAAAGTTTATGCCCCATTTTTGTTTGGGATTATCGGAGAAACGCAGGGTTCTGAAAGGTATAACTATTTCAGAAGTCCAGCCTTCACTGCCGATTTTAGTGGAAACATCCCATATTCCGTTCCAGTTGATGTTGTTGGTTCCCACACTCCCGCTCGCTGTGCTCAGTTTACCGTCCAGACGTGCTCCGTTTGGGTTTATAGCGAAATAGAAGCCGTTTCGTTTATCTCCGAAAGTGTCGATGACAAATTCAAAGTGGTCATCGAAACTGATATTACCGTCGTATTTGAGTTCGTTGCCGATAATTTTGGAGGGGTCTGACTCGAAGCAGATAACTCCGATATAAAGATTATCATCGTCATAAGCAATACGCACCTCGGTTTTTTCAGTGGCGGGCTGTCCCTCGTTAGCGTCTGACTGGATGAAATCTGTGGCCGGAATGGCGATTTTCCAGACCGGATCATTAAGAACGCCATCCATTTTAATGGCTTCGGAGGTTCTTACAGCGGTTAAGGTTCTCGGTTCGTAAGCTAAGCAGTTCCGCGCTGATAAGTTGGCGAATAATACAAGGAAACCGGCGAGAACAAAGATATAGCGTGTTTTCAAAAAACCCTCCTGAAAATTGATATGTTTTTACAGTAGTGTCCGGTTAAAATAGAAAAGAATTGGGCAAACCCCATGTTCTGATTAGATTTAGATTAGCGATAATCATGAATCGATTCAGAAAAGGAGTATTGCCCATGAATAG
>JBAYHX010000415.1:0-3010 GCA_041665965.1 Candidatus Latescibacterota bacterium | reverse complement strand
GTGCCGTATTGCTGGATGGGAGTTTACACTGTCGGCGGCGCGGAATACAATGCGGCTATGGAGCCTTTTTTCCGTAAACGGGGATTTTAAAAAGAAAAAGCTGAAGGATGATATACAGATAGAAGTCAGAAGTCAGGAGACAGAATAAAGACAGAACAGCAGGGTAAAACTACCAAAGAAATAATTATTTCTTTTCTTTGCGACTCTGCGAGAGATAATCTTTTCTTTCATTTTTTTAGGAGATAGAATGACTGAATTTTCACGGCGAAATATCCTTAAGAACGGCGCAGTTATTGCTGCGGGTGTCGCGTCGATGGGAAGCGGCGTTCGGTATGCACAAGCCGGTGACCGTGCCGGCGCACAGTTCAACTGGGGCCATACCATTGCATTCGGAGAACAGTATTACAAACGCATAGCCGAAATCCTTGAAAATATCGAACGCACGGAAATGAACCTTTTTGGCGAGATTTCGAGCCGGATGGCGGAAACGCTCAGGAGAGGCGGCAAAGTCTGGTATGACGGGTACACCGGGCACATGGGGAGAATCGAGTGCCGGGAAGAGAACAAGGGGAATCCGAAGATTTTCAAAAGCAGTCCTGACGCTGTCAAATATGAAGAGATGAAAACCGGCGATGTGCTGGTGACCAACGGAGTCAACGAAAACGTAAAAAAAGCCCGTGATACGGGCGTCTATGTTGTCGGTGTGCCGGTATGCTATATCGACAATGAATGGGCTCCCCGCGGATTTGTGAATCCCAATGTCAACAACTGGCTTCTCGGGGATGTATCCAGTGTCATTCTCCAAAGTTATGTCCCCTACACTCAGGGCATTATCGACTGTCCCGAAATCCCGGAAATGAAAATCTGCCCCAGCGCGGCGAATTCCGTGTGTTCCATTTACTGGATGTTCCAGTGCGAAGCTGCGAACAAGCTCAGGGCCAAAAATCCAAAGCCGGTGGACAAATCGGCGGAATATTTGAACACAGTCATCAGCCGTCTGCACGAAGCGTACCGTCTCCAGAAAGATTACCTGTTCGATCATGCCGCAACAGTGGCAAAGATGATCGGCAATGGCGCTCATTTTCATGTTACAAGCGATCACACGGGGGTTGACCTTGAAGCGTACACGGTCGCCATGGGTCTCATGATGACCAATATGGCCCGTGATAAAATGAAAAAAGGTGATGTCCACCTTCTTGCTACTATCGAACCGGACTCCCAAAAAATTATCGATGAAGCGAAAAAAGCCAGGGAGATGGGAATGTTCGTTGTTTCCATCGCGCCGGCAAGCTCGCTTGAGATTCGAAGGTACAGCAATGTGTTCATCGATAACCTCTGCCCGGAAGGCGGCGGGCTTTTGCAGATTCCCGGTTTCCCCGAGAAAGTAGGAACTGCCGGGGGGATCATGAACAACATGCTCATGTGGATTTTCACCGGGCAGTTTGTCGACGAGATGGTGCGCCGGGGGTGGATTCCCTGGTTCTGGATGGGCGGATACACAGTCGGCGGAAGCGATTATAATAAGGCTATGGAGCCGTTTTTCCAAAAACGGGGATATTGAAAAGAAAAAACCGAAAGATGATATCCAGAGAGAAGTCGGGAGACAGGAGTCAGGAGACAGAATAAAGACAGGACACGAGGGTATAACTGTAATTATTTCTTTTCTTTGCGACTCTGCGTCTCTGCGAGAAATAATATTTTTAGAATACATCTTTTTTTACAAAGAAAGTAGTATTGACAATTTTGTGAACCTATAGCATCAGGAAAGGAGTTTATGATGCCTGAAGTAGTAACTTTCGGTGAGGTGATGATCCGTCTCATGCCCGTTGACCATCTGCCGTTCGAAGAGGCGGACATGCTGTATTCGCTGGTCGGCGGCTCGGAATACAATATGGCTGTTTCCTGCAAGCGCATGGGGCATTCCGCGATGTATGTAACCGTTGTCCCGGACAATCCTTACGGCGCGAGGATCATTGCCCAGTGCGACCGTTTCGGCATTGGCGGAGGAATAAAAAAAGTCAAGTTCGACGGCCTCGGGAAAGTCAGAATGGGACAGTACCTTGTCGAATCAGGGTACGGCTCCCGCGGGGATGTTGTCACCTACGACCGTTACGGCGCAGCCATCTCCCAGGTTAAACCGGGAGATTTCGATTGGAAGAAAATTTTCGAGGGAGCAAAATGGTTTCATTTCTCCGGTATCACCCCGGCGCTTGGGCCGAAAGTCGCCGAGGTATGCATCGAGGCGTGTGAAACCGCCCGGTCAATGGGGCTGAAAATATCGGTCGATCTGAATTACCGCGGCAAACTCTGGACAAAAGAGGAAGCCCGCAACACCATGTCCGAGATTGTGAAGTATGTAGACATAATCATCGGCAACGAGGAAGACTGCGCAACCTGCCTCGGCATCGTTCCCGCCGGAGTGGACGAGAATTACAAAGACCTGAAGACAGCATCCTACAAAACGGTAGCGGATAAAGTGTTCGAAACATGGAGCAATGTGAAAATGATCGCCACAACGCTCCGTGAGGTAAAACAGGCGAATATCAATATGTGGCGCGCGATTCTTGCAGACCGTGCCTCCGGGAAGCTGTATGAATCCAAAAAGTACGAAGTCCATGTCATCGACCGTCTCGGCGGAGGAGATTCGTTCAGCGGCGCGATGGTCTCCGGTTTGCTCGAGGGAATGGACCTTCAGGATGCACTCGAACTGGCGGTGGCCTGGTCCAACCTCACCCATACCTATGTCGGGGACATCTGCCTTGCTACCCGTTCGATGGCCGAAAAAATCGCGGCAGGCGGAGGAGCGAGAGTCCAGCGGTAGGAAAACACTCACCCCCTGAACCCTTCCCTCTTTAACTTTGTTAGAGAGGGGGTTCAGGGGGTGAGTATCATTAATATAGGGGAAACAGGATGAATATCGTTCTCTTTGAGGATAACCAGTGTGATAATCTCCGTCCGGTCGGGTTGTTCCGTCCGCTTTATGATCTTCATGTCGGATCGCTTACTCTTT
>JBAYHX010000414.1:0-3015 GCA_041665965.1 Candidatus Latescibacterota bacterium | reverse complement strand
TACCCTCTCAATAACTCGTCAATTAACTCCGGGCGGATCTCCTGCATCCTCTTCTCCTGCGTAAATGGTGGCTTCTCATTATACTTCTTCTCTTCCATTTACACAATTTTCTTTACAGGCTCGTAAAAGCCTCTGTTTTCATACGATAAATATAAACACCGCATGGGAACCCGTCTCCATCCCATTCTACTCGATAATTGCCGGGCGCTCTTTTTTCGTCAACCAAAGTTGCGAGCTTTTGGCCAAGAACATTAAAAACTTCCAGAGACACCCGTGAAGCACTCGGAAGCACAAAGTTGATCTCCGTTACCGGATTGAAAGGATTTGGATAGTTTTGAAAAAGGGCAAATGAAGAAGGAATGTTATCATTTTCTACTGATACGGCAGCTTCTGGCAAAATCTTTATTAACCATACATCAATACTACCCATTCCATATGACTCTGTACTTCCCACAATTATGTATCCATTGTCCGATGTCTGTTGCATAATGGTACTACCCTCACCTACTGCATCATGATCTGTGCCTCCTAATGTTTTTGTCCAGAGCACATCACCATTTGAGTCAGTTCTCACCAAATAAATATCATTCGCAGCGCTATAATCGAAAGCTCCTTCCGGTGTATCTGTTTTAGTTCCTGCAAGAAAATATCCTCCATCTGGAGTCTGCAGGACTGATAAACAGATATCTACATCTGTTCCTCCATAAGTCCTTGTCCAAAGAGTATCACCATTTGAATTTGTCTTTACGAGATAAAAGTCAAAATCATTTTCAGCGATATTAATGGATTTTGCACCTGCAAGGATGTATCCATTATCTGAAGTTTGCTTTACTGAAAAACCTATTGCTAAATCTACCCCTCCATAAGTCCTTGTCCAGAGCGTGTCACCATTTGCATCGGTCTTTATAAGGTAAGCATTTATATTACTCGCCCCCAACGAATATGTATTTCCTGCAACTATATAACCACTATCCGAAGTCTGCTGGACAGAATTGCCTGAATCATCATTTGATCCCCCAAAAGTCTTTGTCCAGAGAGTACTACCATTTGCATCAGTCTTTATGAGATATGCATCTGCATTCCCTGATCCAAATGACATAGTGAATCCAGCAATAATATATCCATTATCAGGAGTTTGTTGAACAACATTGCCTCTATCTTCTTCTGTTCCTCCATAGGTCCTTGTCCAAAGTGTATCACCTTTTGCATCAGTTTTTATGAGATATACATCACCATTACCCTTTCCGAATGAAAAGGTATGTGCAGCAATAATATATCCATTATCAGAAGTTTGTTTCACACACCTACCCCAGTCCTCTTCTGTTCCTCCAAATGTTTTAGTCCAAAGAGTGTTACCATTTGCATCAGTCTTTATCAAATATATATCTTCCATACCCGATCCGAAAGACTGTGTTATCCCTGAAATTATGTATCCGCCATCAATGGTCTGATAGACCGAATTACCTATCTCACGTTCCGCTCCTCCATAAATTTTTGTCCAGGCGATATCAGGCGCTTGCGCTAAAAGATTACCATAAATATGAAAAGAAAACATAAAAAATAGGATGAACTTTTTCATGGGTCTAATCTCCTTTCTTTCATAGGACTTTTAACACTGCCTTAAAATCGGTTAAATTCCATTTAAGTATTTGAAAGTAAATGACATTTGTTAGATTTCTTTTGTGAAAAACATTTTATCACCACCTTTATAAGGTAAGTGAAATAGACATATAATGTATAGAGTTTTATCCGTAGTGTTGAAGACGTTTCGGATAAAACATGTTGAACTGAACCGTGTAACAAGTAATGTATAACCATCTATAGAGATTGTAAAGAGGGGATTTCCATGAAAGGTGTAGAGAAAGCGGTTTTGGAAAGCAGTATTGAAGAGAGAGCATGAGTGAAGTTTCCTTTTGAGACGGAGATATTGGTTTAACTATGAAAAGCAAATGTTAGATTGAAATTATTTTATACTATCGCCAAAAACAAATGTTTTTTTACGCACTCCTTATTACAGCCTTTTTCATTTGTGCTAATCGGGAGCGAACGTTATATTTTCTGCTTATGAGAAAAATAAGGATTACATTGGCTCAGCTAAACACCACTGTCGGCGACCTTAAAGGCAATACAGCCCGGTGCATTGACGCCGCAGGGAAAGCCGTTGAAAATGGCTCCGATCTGGTTGTTTTTCCCGAGCTGGCGATTTCAGGTTATCCTCCCGAAGACCTCCTTCTAAGGCCCGGATTCCTTCGGGGATGCCGAAAAGCGCTGGAAAAGTTTGCGGCAGACGCAGGCGAAATCTGTGCGATTGTGGGGCTTCCCGATGGTATCGGACCGGTTTACAATGCTGCCGCTGTCGTATCCGGGGGGAAAGTCCACTGCATATACCATAAGATGTTTCTGCCCAATTACGGTGTTTTTGATGAAAAGCGATATTTCCTCCCGGGAACTGAGCCTCTGTCTTTCCGTCTCGGAGATATAACTATCGGGACAACGATCTGCGAAGATATCTGGGTGGAAAAAGGCCCTTTCTGCGAACTGAGCGCAGCCCATCGTTCGGATGTAATTATCAATATCTCCGCATCGCCCTACAATGCGGGAAAACTGCACGACCGCACAGAACTGCTTGCGAAGAGAACTGCTGAAACACATACACCGATTGTATATGTCAACCTGACAGGCGGCCAGGATGAGCTTGTATTCGACGGCGGCTCGCTTGTGTTCGACCATAAGGGGAACTGTATACTAAAAGCACCTTCATTCGCCGAACATCTTGCAGTCATAGACTTCGAGTTCGAAAATCCTGTGCGGGAAAGTTCCGCTCCCTGTTTTAATATTCCCAAACGGCCTGAACTCGGACGGTCAAGGATAACGCCGATCATAGCCCCTCCTTTGAGTGAAGAGGAGGAGATTATGGAAGCTCTCGTTCTTGGCACCCGCGATTATATCCGTAAAAATGGATTCTCGAAAGTCGTTATCGGGCTTTCCGGAGGGATCGATTCCTCTCTGGTCGCC
>JBAYHX010000413.1:0-3040 GCA_041665965.1 Candidatus Latescibacterota bacterium | reverse complement strand
GCGTGCTCGACTTTCTGAAACCCATCTATAAGGGAAAAGTGATAATCGGGGAATCCACTGCCTCGCCAAACGGGACAATGTCCATATTCCAAAATTATGGCTATTCCCTGCTGGAAAAGGAGTACAATACCCGGCTGGTCGATCTGAACCTCGATACAACAACGACCAGGTGGATTCTGGGAGAAAACCGGTACCCGCTTGGCATCAAAATCATCGATACCTTTCTGAATCCCAACAATTATATCATCTCACTCGCAAGAATGAAAACTCACGATTGTGTTGTAGCGACCCTTTCGATGAAAAATATGATCATGGCTTCGCCGGTCAACGTTCCTAAAAATCATCCCGATTTTGTGAGTAATCAGTCGGAAAAGGCCAAAATGCATCAGGGCGGTCCAAAAGGCATCAATTATAATATGTACACGGTCGCTCATTTTGTTTACCCGAAACTGGCGATTATCGACGGCGTCGAGGGTATGGAAGGCAATGGTCCTGCAGCCGGCACCCCGGTAGAGCATGGAGTGGCGCTGGCGGGTCTGGATGCTGTTTCGGTCGATCGTATCGGCCTCGAACTGATGGGGATCGATTACACTGATGTAGGATACCTCCAATGGTGTTCTGCCGCTGGTATCGGCCAGGGCGACAGGTCAAAAATACAGATAATCGGAACCGCCGACCTGTCCAGGCATATAACCAAGTATAAGCTTCGCGATAATATCGAATGGCAGATGGAATGGAAAAAGGTATAATACAGGTATAGAGGAACTGATAGTTATTTATTTCATCTCCTTGTTTTACTAGTTCAAGGACAGTGGAATTATTACATTTTCAATATTTTTTGGAGGAACAAAGTATGAGTTTTAATCACATATATGGTTTTGGCGCAGATGGAAACCGTCGTGATTTTCTGAAAGGTTTTTCGGCTGGAGTGGCAGGTCTGGCTCTCGGTTCCCTCTGGACTCCCGGAAGATCAGATGAAGCTTTCGCGCAGGCACGTTCGGACAAAAGCGCTGTCGCTCTTACAACAGGCACAGACCGTCGGGAAATGGTGTATGCCGCACTGAAACCTTTCGAAAAAGAAGTCAAAGCAAGTATAAAAAACAAGCAGGTCATCATCAAAGTGAACATGGGGCAGGTCGATACCAAATGGCCGCTCAATGCCACACATCCTGATGCTGTACGAGGAATCCTTGATTTTTTGAAGCCAATCTACAGACAGAAGGTAATTCTTGCCGAATCCACCGCTGCAACGCGGAGCACTTTGGACGGTTTCCAGAATTTCGGATACATGCCCCTGGAAAAAGATTATAAGATTCAGTTTGTCGATCTCAATGATTCTCCGGTCAGTAAGCAGTGGATCCTCGGTGAAAAAGGCCATCCGTTGGGAATCAATATTTTGCAGCCATTCATTGATCCCAATAATTACATGATCTCGGCCACCAGATTGAAATCCCATAACTGTGTGATTGCCACACTCTCGCTCAAGAACATGGCAATGGCCGCTCCGGTAAATCACTACAAACAAAAAGATTACGCCGGCCGGAACGAAAAACCTCTGATGCACTCTGGCGGCAACCGGGGTCTGTCGTATAACCTGTTCCGTGTTGCCCAGATCGGCGTACATCCCAACCTTGCAGTTCTCGACGGCGTTGAGGGTATGGAAGGCGATGGTCCGGTGGACGGCACCGCTATTCAGCATGGTGTGGTTCTGGCAAGCACCGACTGGCTCGCCGCAGACCGTATGGGCGTTGAGCTGATGGGAATGGACTACAGCAAGGTTATGTATCTGCGCTGGTGCGGACAGGCGGGAATGGGTCAGGATGACCGCTCCAAAATCGAGATCATCGGCCCCGATCCGACAAAATATGTGAAGACTTACAAGCTCCATAAAAATATAGCCGACCAGCTTGAATGGATCGAAAAAGATAAAATCTGAGATATCTGTTCAAGTTGGTGACGGGAGAATCATTATATGAGTTCATATTTCAACAGGGATTTTGAAACAGCGGGAAACCGCCGTGATTTCCTTAAAAGTTTTTCCGCAGGGGCTGCGGGTCTGGCGCTCGGGTCACTCACTACTCACGGAATGTCAGGCGGGGCTTTAGCGCAAGCTCGCACGGATAAAAGCTCTGTTGCTCTCACAACAGGCACAGACCGTAGAGAAATGGTGTATGCCGCCTTGAAACCTTTTGAAAAGGAAATCAAGGCCGCTGTCAGAAAAAAGCAGGTTATCATCAAAGTGAATATGGGGCAGGTCGACACCAAATGGGTTCTCAATGCTACACATCCCGATGCTGTACGGGGAATTCTCGATTTTTTGAAACCGATTTACAAGCAAAAGGTAATCATCGCCGAATCCACCGCAGCAGCGCGGAGTACTCTGGACGGTTTCCGGAATTACGGATACATGCCTCTGGAAAAAGAGTATAAGATTCAGTTTGTCGATCTCAATGATTCTCCCGCCAGCAAGCAGTGGATACTCAGTGAAAAACGTCATCCGCTGGGCATCAATCTTTTACAGCCTTTCCTTGATCCCGATAATTTCATGATCTCGGTCACCAGGCTGAAATCCCATGATACTGTGATTGCCACACTTTCGCTCAAAAACATGGTAATGGCCTCTCCGGCAAATCACTTTATACAGAAAGACAAGGAATACGCAGTCCGTAACGAAAAACCGCTGATGCATTCAGGAGGCAGCCGTGGCCTTTCTTACAATCTGTTCCGTATAGCCCAAACAGGGGTACGTCCCAATTTTGCTGTTCTCGACGGTGTCGAGGGGATGGAAGGCGACGGCCCGGTGAGCGGCACCGCTATTCAGCATGGGGTGGTTCTGGCAAGCCCCGACTGGCTCGCCGCAGACCGTATGGGAGTGGAAATGATGGGAATAGACTACAGCAAGGTAATGTATCTGCGCTGGTGCGGACAGGCAGGAATGGGTCAGGATGACCGCTCGAAAATCGAGATCATCGGCCCCGATCCGGCTAAATATGTGAAAACGTACAAGCTCCATAAAAATGTCGCCGACCAGCTTGAATGG
>JBAYHX010000412.1:0-3041 GCA_041665965.1 Candidatus Latescibacterota bacterium | reverse complement strand
TAACATTATTTAAATTATATAAAGATTTTTTAGTATTATCAAAAATTGTTTACATTGGCGAAGATAAAAAAGATTATTTACCACATTATACTCATTGGATTGATGAAGATCGTGGTTTACCTATTTATCTTATTAATGAAAATGAAGAATTGGATTTTATTGATTTTTGGAAAGATTTCTTTGAAATAGATATTTTGAACTTTGCAGTAAATAGATTTCACATAGCCGATTTTCGTCCATATTCTAAAGATCGATTCGTAGATTATGTTGAATCGTTAGAGTTCCTTCTTGTCCCCGATTCTGTCGAAGGAGAAATTTCTTTTAGATTCAGAAATAGAGGGTGCCTATTATTAGGGAAAAACTTAAATATTATTAAAAAAAAAGAAATATATGAAGCGTTAAAAAACGCCTACAGTTTCCGATCTGCAATTGTTCACGGTGTTGATTATGAAAAATATTTAAAAAATAGATCTTGGGAATCCCACATTAAGCAAGTAAGAATGTTTTTAAGAGAATTAATAAAAATATTTCATAAAAATGGTTTAATAAGTGAAAATAAAAAACGAAAAAAATATTTTGAAGATAAGCTTATATTTTGTGCAGAAATATCATTGTGAAATTTCCCTTTTCTTTTAAAAACCATAGTTAACCCTATTAAACTTTAATCAAAAGGAGGATTTCTTCTTAGAATCCTCCTCTCTTTTCTTCTTTACAAATAAAAAAAAGTAGGTTCCATGTCATAGGATCCCGCGCGTATAAAGCGCTGCCACCGTTATCCGGTGATCTATGGTTTATCCTGCGCAAACCTACCATTTATTTTCAAAACTTTTTAGTCCGGAAAGACATAGGGTTGTAAGATACGGAATCAAACAACCACACACTCCCCCTTTATCCTCACCCCTGCATTTTCAGAAACTCTTCGATCTCTGCGCGGTAAGGAGCAGATGTTTGCGCGCCCATCCTGGTAACAGAGATAGCTGCGGCGGCTGATGCGAATCGAACGGCGTCGAGCAGGCATTCCCCTTTCGAGAGGGAAACGGCGAGCACCCCGTTGAACACATCTCCAGCGGCGGTGGTATCCTCAGCTTTCACCGGAAAAGCGGGAATGATTCCCCGGAATTCAGGAGAAGAGGTGTAAACCCCCTGCGCCCCGAGAGTAATGAAAACAGACTTTATTCCCCTGTTACGAAGTATTCCCGCCGCTTTCGCCGCGCTTAGTTCATCATCAACCCTAATGCCGGTAAGAAGTTCGGCTTCATTTTTGTTGGGGGTGATGAGGGAAACCTTTTTCAGGAATGCATCGTCCATCGGCTGCGCGGGTGCTGGATTCAAGAGGACATCGACATTATGCGCAAAGGCGATTTCTACCGCTTTCTCGACTGTCTCGAAAGGGATTTCAAGCTGCACGAGGAGGATTCGGGCGGAGGAAATGACCTTTTCGGCTTTTTCGATATCACGGGGCGAGAGACGGGCATTGCAGCCGGGGGCGACCGTGATGCTGTTTTCCCCTTTTTCATCGACCGTTATGAGCGCCACACCGGAAGGGGCTTCCGGATCACGGATGATATGCTCGATATCGATACCGTCCCGGGCAAATTCTATGATCGACCGTTCGCCGAACATATCATCGCCTACACGGGCGATGAATGTCACTTTCCCTCCGGCGCGTGCGGCGGCGACAGCCTGGTTCGCACCTTTTCCACCGGCGGCGACGGTAAATTTTCCACCGAGCACTGTTTCTCCCGGATGGGGTATTCGGGAGGCTTTAACAATCATGTCGGTATTCGAACTGCCGATCACCACGATTGACTTGTGCATAAGAGCTTCCATAAAAAAAGATATGATTACCTAAACCAGCCAGCGAGAAAAAAAGTTTGGAATGCCGGAAAAAACAACCGCTCACCGTTAATGATTTAAAAAAAGCCTGATCCATAACTATCACCCTGCTCTTGCAGAACAAGAGCAGGGGATCTGATAGCAGCAAAACCATTGAATGGGTATTTTATTTCTTTTCTGATTTCAATTTATCGTAATTCAGTGCCAGTTGAGACCCGTTTGACTCATGGAATCGAAAAAGCATATCCCCATTTTCTTTTCGGAGAAGGTAGATTTTTTCTTCGTTTTTTACCGGTAACCAGACATCAAAAACATGGGTATCTCCATTTCTGACTTTAAAAGACACCCGAACATCAGGTTTTGTGGACCCGGCCCGAGGGATATCAGCTTCTGCGGGAAAGGCGTCGCAGTTCAGTGAAGCAAGGAAAGCGATGAATCCTTTCACTTTGCTCTGGTTGACCGGTTTTGCTTTCCCGTTTTCCTTGTATACCCATATAGAATCTGAAATGGCAAGCTCACGGGTCTGTCTGGCTTCCACAGCCTTGATGGAGGTGATATCGTCCTCGTTGAAACTATAGATGGTTCTGTCTCGCCAGTCATCAGACTGACGGATAGCCGCCCGGGAAAAAATACCACGCCAGAGAGTGATATCTTTGGAATTACTCATTCGAGCATAGTTATGGCTGGCTTCGGGGGTAAAATTACCCAGGATAACGTCCAAAACATTTTTCCCGCCGCTGTAAGCTTTAATGTTGACTCCGGTGGAGTCATCGACCCCAAAGCGTCTCTGTTCACTCACATCCGATGATATCACTCCGTCTATCATTATATTTGAAAGCGCATCCACAAGTTGATCGATTGCTTTCTGATTTGCCTTGTACTGGAAAGGTTTGATTATCTGCCATGAATCGCCCTTTTTCTCAAGGACAACCAGTTCCGCGCTCGGATTTCTGATTTCGAATTTATCAAAAACAGGTTTTTCTTTCGGAAATAGTTGAGTGGCCCCTCTGGTCACTTCTTTCGGATGAAGCGAAGTGATGAGAAAAACGCCCACCAGAACGAGGAATATACCTCCCAGATAGAGTGTGGATTTATTCTTCATTTACTTTCTCCATAGTGAGCAGTGATAGCTTTTTTCCGTATCCGCCTTGCCTGCCAGAGCCCAATCCCGCAGATGATGATAAGTATGCTTGGCGCGAGCAGGT
>JBAYHX010000411.1:0-3049 GCA_041665965.1 Candidatus Latescibacterota bacterium | reverse complement strand
GGGTAACGGCCAGCGTCCTTTATGAACAGAAACAGCGGTATCGTTCGTCCCGGCTCGATACGGACAGGCGCATCGAAGAGAATTTCCGGCCTTTTCATGAAAATCAGGCTGGGTACGAACCACGGCCGGTAATGGACCTCGGCATAGGAAAGAATTGGAAGAAAAATGTATAGCTCCCTGTTTTTACTGAAAGACTGAAAAAGAATTGTATTGTGTAATATGAGTAAAGTTTCTCGGCTTGGCAACTAAAGGAGATTTATTTATATTGTCTTTGAATAAAAAAATATTCTGAGTGATGGATCAGCATCTTTATATATAAACTTTGGAGAATAAAATGAATCCGGATATCTGGATTAACGGAAAATTCATTCCCTGGAACCAGGCGACTATTCATCCGTTTTGCCACAGCCTGCAGCGCGGCGCTACAATTTTCGAAAGTCTGGACTGCAATGAGGCGGACACCGGCAGGGCCGCTATTTTCAGACTTCGGGATCATATACATCGTTTTGAAATTTCCGCTGAAATTATCGGCATTCATCTGCCCTATAGTCCGTCGGTCATTGAAAAAGCCGTTATCGATACTGTAGCACGAAGCGGACTGAAAAAATGCTGCATCCGTCCGCTTGCATTCTACGCTGACCCCAGCATGGATTTATATCCGGGGAATTTACCGGTATCTGTGATGATCGGAGTGGGAGAATTTCATCCTTCTTCCGATATGCTCAAAGCAACAATAGGCCGTTTGCGAAAAATAGACAGCTCATGCATGCCGGTCAAGGCAAAGGTTTCAGGAAACTATATTACACCTCTTCTGGCTAAATCCGAGGCAATAAAAGCCGGTTACGACGATGCCATCCTCCTGGACCATGACGGATATATTGCTGAAGCAAGTACTGCCAACATTTTCATCGTTGAAAAAGGAAAGCTTGTCACCTCGCCCGATGATACTGTTCTTCTCGGCGTCACCCGTGACAGTATCATCGTGCTTTCGAAAAAGCTCGGGATCGAAGTGAGCCTTGAAAGATACGGAACCGACCGTCTTTTCGCTGCTGACGAAGTGATATTGTGCAGCTCCGGAAATATGCTCAAACCGATCATTCAGGTCGATAACCATATAATCGGAAATGGCGGAACAGGTCCGGTTATCGCACGCCTGAGAGATTTCTATAGTGATGTTGTTGTGGGGAAAGTATCCGAGTTCGAACATTGGCTGACATATGTTTAATAAAATCAAAAGGTTTTAATGAAAATCGCCCCAAAACAGCTTGATTATATTCTTCTTGCCGGAGCAATGGTTACCGTCTTCCTCGGGCACATCTCGGCGCTCTCGAACCATCTGGTTGCCGACAGCTGGGTATTTGTGTACCCGCGGACGTTTGGGGAGATTCTCAGTTTCTTTGCTGCCTCAATTATTCCGCCCGATGGAGAGGCTCTCTGGCTGCGGCCCATACCCATGTTCTCATTCTGGCTTGAGAACAAGCTCCTGTTTGGGACAGAGTGGCTTCCGCATCTTACAAATATACTTTTTCATGTCCTGAATGTGTGGCTGGTCTGGCTGGTGGTCAGTTTTCTGCTTTCGCCTTCCGGGAAGAATTCTCATGACCGTCGCGGCGGATTTGCGGCGTTTACCGCATGTCTTATCTATGGCCTCCATCCCCTCACAGTAGGTTCGGTGGACTGGGTGGCTGCGCGTTTTGATGTGGTATGTGTCGGTTTCGGGCTGACCGGGATGTATTTCTGGCTCCGCTGGGATGCGGGGTTATCGAAAAGCCGCGATCTCTGGCTCTCGATTCTCTTTCTCCTCGGTTCCCTTCTCTCGAAAGAACAGGGAGTGGTATTTCTGATATCCTGTACTTTTCTGTCCTTATTGGGCTCTCTCGGAAAAGAGAAAATACCTTTTCGAAAAGCCGGCCTGCTCATCCCCGTGGCGTTGATCGTTGTGTATGGTATATACCGGCTTTCCGTATTCGGGGGAATCGGCGGTTATTACACAGAACGTCACGGTCTCAGTATCCTGCCGCCGTTCAACTATTTCGCGGCAATCCTGTTCCCCTATCTGAATGTGATTCCGGATTGGACTATCTCATGGTCATTCTGGGCGGCTTCACTGATTATAACCGGCCTTATTTTCCTGATATGGTTATCTCCGCAGGCGAAATTCAGCCGGATACAGGGGAAATATATCCTGACCCTCCTGGTGCTTTTTGTTCTGGGGATTGCAACCACAATCGCGAATCCGGCGCTGACTTTCGAAAAGGTGATGGGTCATGCGGAATCACGATTTGCACTTATTCCTGTGACAGTCATCGCCATGCTCATCGGCCTTTTAGTCTCGCAGGTACGGAAAGAATCGATTTACCGGATTGCCCTTGTTGCAGTTCTTCTCTGGGGAGTTACAGCCGCATGGCGGACAGATGTCCAGATACAGGCATGGAAATCAGCCGGGGCTGTCGCCGGATCAATTATCGACCAGGCGTTCGCTCAGGCCCCCAATCCTGCGGCGGGCAGCAGTATGATCTTCCTCGAAATCCCTTTGAACAATGACCAGTATGCTTACATTTACGGTATCGGCCTTGATTTCGCCCTTCGGATGAAATACCACCGCAATGATTTCAAAATCATCCGGTTTGCCAGCCGTGAAGATCTCCGGCGCGCCAATCCCGAACGTGATACTGTCTTCCGTTACAATAAGTCAACGGGAGAGTTGGAAAAGCTTCATGCTCAAAAGATGAAGAAATAAGGTTCTCATCAAAATTTGCAGCTTGTTCGGATAAAATCATTAGAGTTCATTTTTAATGGCTTTCAATGAAATGAACCTTGAACGACACGAAAGTCACGAAAGAAGACACTTAGTTCTCCGGAAATAAGAATATATTTCGTGTATTTCGTGCTTTTCGTGGTTTAATCCAAATTTCTTCTATGAGCGAAATACAGCCCCCCAAAATTTCCCAAGGGGGATTTAGGGGGTTGCCTTCCAAATTTTTCTTTTATTCTTTACCCTTGTTTTAATCCTGGCCTCTGACTTCTGACACCTTTTATTTTATCGGCG